>JAVWBZ010000202.1:1051-3461 GCA_036649255.1 Bacteroidales bacterium | reverse complement strand
ATAAATCGTCTCCATCAAATAATTGCCTTGAGATGATTGTGGACGAAAACGGTATCCCAGATGAACGGCCGGTAAGAGATAATATTTGTTTCTAATATCAGTAAAATGCTGCAACAACAATGTCAAATCACCGGTAAACCCGCCCAACACAAAACTTTGCGAAGCAGATAATCCAAAATTAGTTCGGGTACGGCCATACAAGTATTGAACATTGGGCACTTTGGTAGGGATAGGTTCATCCAGTAAATTACCCAAAGAAGTACTGACAACATCTTCCACTCGAACATCCCCACTCAACGATGTGCGACCTATTTTCGAATCAAAATAGCTCAATATGTTCAACCCGAAAATTTGGTTAAAATGCCAATTATTTTTAGTTGGCGATTGCCCCTTCACCAACTCGAAACAGTCTTTATTAAAACGATAATAGATCGACGGGATCCATTTCACTTTTTCTCCCCCCTTCCATTTTACACTGGCCAGAAATGTTTGAGTACTTTCATATTGATTGGGAAATTTGAGCGAGTAAAAGCCATTGGCCCCATATTTCTTGTCGGAAAATCCGGCTTGCAGTTCAAGTATACCAGCCTTAAAACGTCCAATCGTTTGGTAGTAAGCATTTACAGTATTAAAATCGGTATTTTCCATATAGCCATCGGCATGGCCATATTCCATGGATACCAAATGGCTAAATTTTCCGGTTCGCACATTCATATCGGCATTGACACGATAAAGGCCGTACATTCCTCCCATAAAATGAAAATCAAAATGAGGAGTCGTATCACACCGGGTGATAATATTGAGCAAACCTGAAAAAGGGGCCGTTCCGAAGAGGAAAGCTGTGGTATTTTTATAAAGCTCAATACGTTGGATAATGTCGGGCGAAATGGGAAGATTCAAAGTATAGTGCCCGGTTTGGGGATCAGTAAAATTAATCCCGTTCAAAAGAAGAAGAGTTTGATCAAAATTTCCTCCCCGATAACTGATATCGGCTTGGATTCCAAAAGGCCCGCGCTGTCGAATGTCGAGATTTGGGAGTTGGTCGAGCAGTTCGTTCAGCGCTTGTACCGGTGATCGCTCAATATCACATTGCATAACAGCGGTTTCCAGCAGCATGAGTTGCATGGTTTCCGTTTGCAAGGGATCATCTGCCATCACTTGTACTTCTTCAAGGATGGTTACAACAGAATCCTGATTAGATTGAGCAAAAACCCCAGTAGGTTTGGCCAAGAACGAACAAGCAAGACTGATCGTACTGATTACGACAACTTTTTGCATCGAACTAAAAGCTGCGTAACCTTTGCGTGTCCACCGTTTAAAATAGCGGACTTGCGTTTTAAATGCAGTTTTTTTCATGTTTGCTTGTTTTTAAAAATTCGGCCGCAAAAATAGAGAAATTTTCAATACCGTTTTTATAAAATAGAATTCCTAAAAATTCTAAAATAGATTCTTCATCACAAAAAAAAACGTACTTTTGCGCTTTGTTTTTCTTTAATAATAAAATTATATGACATTACAAGAGTTTCAAAATGACATTATCCAGGGAATTCCTTCACAACTTCCCGACGTAAAATCTTACGATCTTACCGTTAATCACGCTCCAAAGAGAAAAGATATATTATCTAACGTTGAGAAAAAATTAGCGCTTCGCAATGCTTTGCGTTATTTTGATCCGTCGTTTCACGCTATTTTAGCCCCTGAATTTGCCAAAGAACTTCATGATTACGGCAGAATCTATATGTATCGATTTCGTCCTGATTATGAAATGTTTGCCAGACCTATTGACCAATATCCGGCCAAATGTAAACAAGCGGCCGCCATCATGCTGATGATCCAAAACAATTTGGATCCCGCTGTGGCACAACATCCTCATGAACTGATTACTTATGGTGGAAACGGTGCCGTATTCCAAAATTGGGCACAGTATCGTTTGGTTATGAAATATTTATCCGAAATGACGGAAGAACAAACCTTGATTATGTATTCGGGGCACCCTCTGGGGCTATTTCCCTCTCATAAAGAAGCACCTCGAGTTGTTGTAACCAATGGAATGGTCATTCCCAATTACTCAAAACCGGATGACTGGGAAAAATTGAATGCCTTAGGAGTCAGCCAATATGGACAAATGACTGCCGGTTCTTATATGTATATAGGGCCACAAGGAATTGTACACGGAACCACGATCACCGTGCTCAATGCCAGTCGAAAAATAGGAGGTAGTATTGCCGGTAAACTCTTCATTACAGCCGGTTTAGGCGGCATGTCGGGGGCACAACCCAAAGCTGGAAATATTGCTGGTGTTGTTTCCATCACAGCTGAAATCAATCCTGCCGCTACTCAAAAACGCTACAGTCAGGGATGGGTAGATGAAGTTTACGATAATTTGGAAGAGTTAATGAGCAACGTAGCA
>JAVWBZ010000202.1:0-1016 GCA_036649255.1 Bacteroidales bacterium | reverse complement strand
TCTTTTGCTTATCAAGGAAATATAGTGGACTTATGGGAATATTGCGCGGAACATCATATACAAGTTGACTTGGGTTCCGATCAAACTTCTTTACACAATCCATGGGCAGGAGGTTATTATCCAGCAGGATACAGTTATGAAGAATCAAATACCATGATGGCAGAGCAACCGGAAAAGTTCAAAATCACTGTTCAACAAAGTCTTTGCCGTCAAGTTGCTGCCATTAAAAAATTGACCGATCGAGGAATGTATTTCTTCGATTACGGTAATGCATTTCTATTGGAAGCCAGTCGTGCCGGTGCCGATATTTTGAAAAAAGATGGATCTTTCCAATATCCTTCTTATGTTCAAGATATTATGGGGCCCATGTGCTTTGATTACGGATTTGGCCCATTCCGTTGGGTATGTACGTCTGGAAAATCGGAAGATTTAGATTTGACCGATCATTTAGCCATGGAAGTGTTAGAAAAAATGAGTCAAAGTTCACCGGTTGAAATCAGTCAGCAAATGAGAGATAATATCACTTGGATTCAAGGAGCCAAAGACAATAAATTGGTAGTAGGCTCTCAGGCTCGTATTTTATACGCTGATGCGGAAGGTCGTATTAAAATTGCAGAGGCTTTCAATCAAGCGATCAAAGAAGGAAAACTTACAGGACCGGTTGTATTAGGTCGCGATCATCACGATGTATCGGGAACAGATTCTCCTTACCGCGAAACTTCCAATATTTACGACGGTTCATCCTTTACTGCCGATATGGCCATACAAAACGTCATTGGAGACTCGTTCCGCGGAGCTACTTGGGTATCCATTCACAATGGCGGCGGTGTTGGTTGGGGAGAAGTGATCAACGGTGGTTTCGGAATGTTGTTAGATGGCAGCGAAGAAGCCGACAGACGATTGAAAAATATGTTGTTCTGGGATGTTAACAATGGAATTGCCCGACGTGCATGGGCTCGCAACGAAGAAGCTTTATTTACCATCAAACGTGCTATGAATGTCAATCCCAACTTGAA
>JAVWBZ010000201.1:0-3486 GCA_036649255.1 Bacteroidales bacterium | reverse complement strand
AATCGAGGCTGGTATTATCAACACAGGAGATCCTGTAGATATCATCGGTATGGGTGAAGAAAAATTAACTTCTACTATTACAGGAGTTGAGATGTTCAGAAAAATCCTAGATAGAGGTGAAGCTGGAGATAACGTAGGTCTATTGTTGAGAGGTATTGAAAAAACTGACATCAAGAGAGGTATGGTTATCGCTAAGAAAGATTCTGTGAAGCCTCACAAGAAATTCAAAGCTTCAGTTTATATCCTTTCTAAAGAAGAAGGTGGACGTCACACCCCATTCCATAACAGATATCGTCCTCAATTCTATTTCCGTACAACCGACGTAACTGGTGAAGTTATTCTTCCTGACGGAGTAGAAATGGTAATGCCTGGTGATAACTTGACCATCACAGTTAAATTATTATCAGAAATTGCAATCAACCTTAACTTACGTTTCGCTATCCGTGAAGGTGGTAGAACCGTTGGTGCAGGTCAGGTAACTGAAATTATTAGTTAGATAATACTTTGCGCGGATATTCCTAATATTCGTGCAAATAAAGGGGAATAGTTTAAGGGTAGAATAGTGGTCTCCAAAACCATTGATGGGAGTTCGAATCTCTCTTCCCCTGCCACTAAAAAGAGGCTGCTCAAAGTGAGTAGCCTTTTTTATTAAACAAAGGCCTGAGCTTAAAGCGGACAAAAAATGGGATTAAATCTATTAGAAAAGCTTTCTGTATTTTTCCAATTTTCTCTCATAGGGAGGATATTTTATTTTAATATCTATCTTAAAAGATGAAATCACGACCGATTTTAAATGAGTAAAAGTATCGAAACCATATTTACCGTGATACTGCCCCATTCCACTATTTCCTACTCCACCAAACGGAATTTTATGATTGGCAATATGTATTAAAACGTCGTTGACACAACTTCCACCCGAGGAAGTTTCGTGCAAGATCTTTTTTATCTTTACTTTATCTTTCGAAAAATAGTATAATGCCAACGGTTTTTCTCTTGTCTTTACATATTGAATTACTTCATCAAGATGACCAAACTCAATCAACGGAAAAATAGGTCCAAAAATTTCCTCGTGTAAAATAGGGGCATCTTCCTCTATATTTTCTATTACGGTGGGTTCTATATAGTTATCATCCATATCAAATTTACCTCCCAAGACAATAGTTCCACTTTTCAAATAATTGACCAAACGTTTCATTGCCACGGCAGAGATTATTCGAGAATAATCAGGAGATTCTTGAGTATTGTTTCCATACATCTCTTTGATTGCTTGTTTCATTTCATATATAAAATCTTCTTTTACCTGATTATGCACCAATAAATAATCAGGGGCAATACAAGTTTGTCCGCAATTAATGGTCTTTCCCCATACAATTCTTCGTGCCGCTATTTTAATATCGGCATCATGGTCTATGATGCAGGGACTTTTCCCTCCCAATTCTAAGGTAACTGGTGTAAGATATTTTGCGGCAGCTTCCATCACAATTTTGCCTAAAAAAGTGCTTCCTGTGAAAAAAATATAATCAAAACGTTCAGTGAGAAGTGCCTGATTGACCTCTCTATTTCCATGAATAATAGACACATGCTCAATTGGAAAAGTTTCACTGATAATGGTATCCATTATTTTTGCAATGGCTGGTGCATTGGGCGATGTTTTAAGAAATACACAATTACCCGCTGCCACCGCCGCTACCAAAGGATTGATCAACAGTTGAAACGGATAGTTCCAGGGGGCTATAACCAACACAATCCCATACGGTTCCTTTAAGATGAGACTTTTCGACGGAAAAAAAGCAATAGGAGTTCCCTTCCGTTCTGGTTTAGACCATCTTGCAAGATGTTTCAACTGATATTTAATTTCATTCACCACAATCGCAATTTCCGTTCCGTAAGATTCAAAGTTTGATTTACTCAAATCTTCCGCCAAGGCATCTATAATATCTACTTCATATTTTTCGATACTGACTAATAAGCGTTTTAACACTTTGATTCTATAATGAACATCTTTGGTTTCATTACTCTTAAAAAAATTGCGCATTTTTTCAAGATGTGAAGGAATATCAATATTTTTCATGTGTTGGTAATTTTAATGTTCTATAAATCTATGTCTTTGAATTTAAATACATTTATAATTTAATTTTGTTTTGTTTTTTATCACTCCACTGAAAAAACTGATAGCCATAAGTCCATTCAATAAAATCGGCAGAGCCGCCATGCGCTTTGATGGCAACCCCTATAAAGTGTTTTTTCCCTTTTCCCAAAAGGAATCTAACCCCTGCCCGTTCATAAAAAGGAGTATAATAACCAAAAGATTTATTAAAATAGAGGCCGGCAGAAACATGAAATACAAATCGATTGTAAAGCACTTCAAAAGAAGCAAATACAGATTGTCGGAAACATTTCAACATGTTTTTTTCTGCTGGTGGAAACAAAGCCGAAATATCACCATTAAAACTAAAATCCAAACCTGCACCAAATCTAAAAATAGGATGGAACTGACGTTGATAGCCTATTTGAATATCACTTTTAAGATAGTAAAGATGATTTAATTTTGATTCTCTGAGTCCTGGGGCAATATAAAAATAGAGACTGTTTAAAGGAGTGAAAAGTTCTATTGTATCCAAGGTGTGGATTGGTTTTTTTCGCTCATTTATATGGTATTTTAATCCGATGTTGCCACCTATTATATTCACTCCTGTATTAGGCAATTTGGTAGCACCGTTGGAAGAATGGCAAAAATTGACCCGTAAAAAAAGATCTATCTTTTTCGAAAGTTGATATTCTATGCCCAAAGCAAGATCAACATAAGCCGTTAAGTGACTGCCTATATAGGTATTCCTTGGGTTATCAACAGGATCATAGGTAACAGGCCAAAAAGCGATTCCCAATCCATATTGATATTGCAATTGGAATTTAGATACTTCACAGAAGGTTCCGTTCATACATCCAAAAAGTGCAAAATTAGTTCCAAACATGGGGTTATTTAAATTTTGTACGGTTAATACAACTCCATAATCTGGGTAATGATGCCATTGCTCCCACTCTTGAGTCCCTGTTGTCCGTTTTCCAAAGCCAATATCAAATCCGCATTGTTGTATATTTTTTAAATATTCAGGGGTGGAACTATGAGACATAAGAGTGCCATATCGCAACAAAGAGGAGATATAATAATCAGTTTCTTTATGAATTTGACAAAAAGATAGTGCCCATCGTCCAATTATAAAATCGGTGAGCAATAAAACTATATAAACATTATATCTATTCAAAAAACAAAAGATTATCATGTTTATAAACGTCCATTTCTATAAACTGTTCAACACCGATGAGCTGTTAATAGATATAAGGAAAAATTTTATAACGTTTCAATTTCGTAAAATCTTTACCGAAAAACTGGGTATATCGTTCATATACTGCTTTAGCGCGTGGTACTATATTAGCAAAACTCCAAATGACAAAAACCAAACCTGCTTCCGACCACGAAAGAACGGC
>JAVWBZ010000200.1:0-3518 GCA_036649255.1 Bacteroidales bacterium | reverse complement strand
GGCTATTGGATATCTTTACCCGAACAAGATGAAAAGTATGGACGGTTGATTTTGACAAATATCGGGAAAACCTTTTCCAATAAAGATTTAGACCTAACCATGGATATTTATCTACCTCAAAACGATAGCATTCAGGATAGACCTTTGATCATGCTTATTCATGGAGGCGGTTTTTTTGTAGGAGACAAAGGTAGTGAAGAAATGGTAAAGTTATGTAACTATTTTGCATCTCTCGGTTATGTGGCAGTTTCCATCAACTATCGAATGGGGTTTCAATTATCAAAATCATCCATTGAAAAATGTGGGTTCAAGGCCACTCAAGATGCACACGCAGCCATGCGTTATTTAGTAGCACATCAAGATGAATATCACCTTGACCCAAACCTTCTTTTTGTGGGAGGTGCCAGCGCCGGTTCCATTACCACTTTGAATCTGGTTTTCATGACGAACGATTTACGACCGAAAGGAGCCACTCGCAAGCGATTTGCCAAAGAATTCGGCGATATTGAAGAATCGGGGAATCATTATAAAGTTGATTTTCATATCAAAGCCATTGCCAATCTCTGGGGAGCAGTTCCCAATTTAAAATATTTGGAAAATACTCCCGTGTCTATCATTTCTTTTCACGGCGATTCCGATCAAGTGATACCCTTTGACGTAGGATTTCCATTTTCCGATATCAAAGGCAATTTGGGAGAATTGTTCTTCGAAAAAATGTACGGAGCCGCCGCCATTCATAGAAAGGCAAAGGAATTGGGTTTAAGGGAAGAATTACATGTATTTCATGGAGCAGGACATGGCCCTTATCAAGATGAAAATGGGAAATTAAACAATCGTTTTTATTTTATTCAAGACAAAATTGCCAATTTCTTTTACAACGAAATTACAGAAGGAGAATACATCATACAAGATACCGTTCATCCTCAATATTTTGTATGTAGCAACAAAGTGGAAAAGATCTATTGGAAAATAGAAGGGGGGATTATTCTTTCTTCCTCCCACAACAAAATAAAAGTAGCATGGTTTACCGACGCCCCCATACGCACTTTGACTGTATCGGGAATTTTAAAAACAGGGGCTCATTTTCAAAAAACGATAAAACCTAATAGCCCAGCGATTCTCCAACCAATATAACCTTGATGCGGTGGGCAGGACGACTTAACCGTGTGGTAACCACATAAGAACACATACTTTCAGGGGATTTGCAATCAAGACAAACACCCGTTTCTTTGCACGGCGGGTTCATTGTAGCAAGCCGTTGGGCATTGATCGGAGCGGCAATAGAACGAACCCGGGTAGCAGCTTCTTCCACATTCTTACAAACTTTATTCATACCAGCCACTATCACTACATTTTTAGGACCGAACATCATGGCAGCCAAACGATTTCCCGTCCCATCTATATTCACCAATTGCCCATCTTCGCTCAAAGCATTGGTACTCATCAGAAAAGTATCGGCTAACATCCCCTGCCGCATCAAACATGCTTTTTCTTCGGGCGTAGTGCCGGTCTCACGGTCAATTACCTTGAATCGACGACGTACTATGTCAATCAGTCCGATTTCACTCAAGGTAACTGAACCACCCCACGAGACAACATCTTCCGTTGGAATTAAAGAGAGCGCGAGCGCAAGGGCTTCCTCTTTTGTTTTACCATAATAGGCATCAAAATGGCGACTTTGCAACGCTTTTATAATTCTTTTTGCCCACAATTCATTTCTTACATCAATAGGATTCATCATTTGAAAAATAAGTTATTACGATACTCCTGACCTATATTTCTCCTTCCTTTAATCGAAAACTTTCCCTCTCCCACCCTGTTCTTATTTCTATTAAAATTAAGATTGCAAATCTACTGTTTTTTTGATAAAACAGGATGATTTTAGCTGAATTTTATATAGGCGAAATAGGCAGGAACAGATAGCGTCCCAAAAAGGGTGTAAATTTCAAATCATTGCAATTTTGCCATTGCAATAAAAAAACAAAAAGAGATGAAATTTATACACTTTTGGAATAGTATCCGGCTAAAGCGGCATCCCGCAACGGTTCCGATTGAAAAAGCAGGAAAAATGGAGAAAGAGTATGAACAAAGCAGCGACTGGTTTTAGGCAACATCCCATGAGGGGTCGCGAGGAATATAGCGGAAGACGCAACGGCGAAGCCGGCACGCCCAAAGGTCAATGCAAAAATTTATCTCGGAACCACTGTTTCATTTTTCGCAAAAAACTCTCTCCTCTTACTAATGGTTGTCCCATGATTTTCCCTATTTTAAAGGAAGGAGATTGGAGGATTTGTTGGTAACTGCATATAATAAACTGAATATCATCAGGGTATAAATTCAATACTGTTTTCAATTTTGAATCATCCTGATATTTAATAGAGCTTTCAATCAATGATTTATACAGATAGACAAGGTTCCTTTCAATAGCATCTTTGTATTGATTGGGAAACAATTTCTGAACTTCAACATGAAATTTCCTGCATTCCAATGGAAATTTATAAAAAGGATCGTGTTGCCACAAACCTCCGTCGTGTCGTCGATAAACCGCCATTACGTCGTTTATAAATCCTATCTTGCCATATTTGGCAAATAGCAGGTGAATATAATAGTCTCCCGGCAACATTGACAGAGGTATATTTTTTAAAATAGAGATTCCCTTCTCATCATATCTGGAGCGATACAAAACAGAGTTGGTTTGAATAAAATTTCTCCAAATTAGATCATCGGCCGACAGAATTGATTTAAAAAATCGTTGACTGGAACTTGGGTATATATAAGATTTCCGGTTGTGATAGTTAAAAATTACTTTTACAGGATGGAAGCAAATTGAAAATTCCTGGTTTTTTTCCATGAAATTGACCTGCTTTTGTAATTTCAGCGGATCCGTCCAATAGTCATCGCCTTCGCAAAGGGCAATATATTTTCCTTGTGCATTGGAACATAACTCTTCGCTAAAAAAACCAATTCCCTGTGAATATAAATTTTCCTTGTGGTAAAACGTTACAAACATCTCCGGATATTTCGCTTCATATTCTCGAATAATATCGGCTGTTTTATCCGTAGAGGCATCATCACTAATCAAAACCTCTATCGGAAAATTTGTCTTTTGCATGGCAAATCCTTCCAAGCATTGGCGGATATAAGGCTCGTGGTTATATGCCGTGCATATAATACTCACTAATGGAAGTTTCTTCTTCATCTATTCTTCTGTTTTGGGAATGGCTAATACTTTTTCTTTAAACCGATGAAAGACCGTTGCATGATCAGGCACCTCTTTATCCACGGTCATACCGGCTTGGATGATAGTATGGTTTCCAATTTTTACGTGTGGAATTACACTTGCTTTGATTCCAAAACTATTATCATGTCCCACTGTAACATGCCCGCAAAGAATAGTAGAAGAGAATACATTGTTATCGCCTACTCTACAATCATGACTGATGGCCGAATAGGAGGTTAACAAATTATAATTACCGATTTTAGCTTTGGGCCCAACAATAGAAAAAGGGTTGATAATA
>JAVWBZ010000199.1:0-3574 GCA_036649255.1 Bacteroidales bacterium | reverse complement strand
ACCGGAAGATAATTCGCTCCGGTAGTGCCATTGCCTATCGTCACGATAGTCTGCGCTTGCAGCATTAAGATACTCAGAAAGAGTAGCTGCATGGATAAAAGTAATTTTTTCATTTGTATTTTAATTATTTGATTAATAATATAATAGATATGATATAATATGTTTATTCATCAAAATTAATGGGGCGGCAAAGATATACTTTTTTTTGAGAACAACAACTTTTGCGAATTAAATCTCTATTTTTGTACATTTTAAATTATTTTTCACATTTATATTTAGTAAAAACACTTGTAACTTACTTTTATACATAAAAATCACTTTTTCTGTATCTACCAAACTAAAAAAATCACTTTTTGTAGCAGAAAGGAAACTTATATCGATTTTTTTTTCATAAAAAAGGCAGCTGTTTCATACTGTTTTAAAGAACAACAGAAGCATTTTTTATACCAATAAAACATGTACTTTTGCATCTTTAAAAATAAGAAGATGGAAGCAATCAAAAAAATGAACGAACCCTTCAAAGGGCACTTGGCTTTGTTAGCTACCAATATTATTTTTGGGGCCAATGCTTCCATTTCGAAATTACTGCTTATTGATCATATGAATGCATATGCACTCTCTTTGATTCGTATGTTGAGTGCCACCGCCCTCTTTTGGGGAGCCTCTTTTTTTGCAAAAAGAGAAAAGATTGAACGAAAAGATTTTTTTATGCTATTTTTGGCTTCCATTTTCGGGATTTTGCTTAACCAAGGCTTGTTTGTGATAGGGCTTTCCAAAACTTCTCCCATCGATGCGATCCTATTAGAAACTCTTACCCCGGTTATGACCATGATTATAGCGGCTCTTTATCTTAAAGAGCCCATCACTTTTAAAAAAGCAATAGGCGTTATTATAGGATGTTCAGGAGCAGTACTCCTCATTTTAAGAGAAAACCATTCACAATCAGGTATCTCAAGTAATATGTGGGGTAATATTTTAGTTCTTATAAGCGGTTTGGCCTACGCTACTTATTTTGCCGTCTTCATTAAAATTGTAAAAAAATATTCTCCTATTACGGTTATGAAATGGATGTTTTTGTTCTCTTCCATTATCTGCACACCTTTCTGGTTTAAAGATATTATGCTCATAGATTTTACACAATTTTCCACTCAGGCAAGTTTACAACTTTCCTTTACCATTGTTTTTGCCACTTTTCTTACTTATCTTATGCTTCCTATCGGGCAAAAAAGATTGCGCCCCACTATTGTCAGTATGTATATATATTGTCAACCGATCGTGGTTACCATTGTTTCTATCATGTTGGGAGTTGGAAGTTTCAGCTGGGACAAGGTGTTGGCTACGGTACTCATTTTCATCGGAGTATACGTTGTAACCCAAAGCAAATCCCGCCAGCAAGTGTTGGAAGAACAAGAAAAATTAAAAACGAATCCGTAAAAAATCGTATTTTTGCCATTGTAATATGAAAGAGTTTTTTTTCAATCATTTAGAACGATTAACAGGAGATCCTTACAAAAATAAATTTCTTCTGGCGGTTAGCGGTGGGGCCGATTCTTCCGTCATGGCCGCTCTTTTTCATAGCTGGCATCTCTCTTTCGACATGGCTCATTGTAATTTCCATCTTCGAGAAGAGGATTCCAACAAAGACATGAATCTTGTTCAAACAATGGCAACGAAATATCAATGCAAGCTTTTCATCAAAGAATTCAATACCTTTCAAGAACAAAAAAATTCGGGAAAATCAATAGAAATGGTTGCCCGGGATTTACGCTACACCTGGTTCGCTGAAATTGGAAAAGAGTATGATTATCTTGTAACGGCTCATCATGCCAATGACAACGCTGAAACATTGTTAATGAATTTGATACGAGGTACCGGATTAAAAGGTTTGACGGGAATTCCGGAGAAAAATGGTCGTATTATTCGCCCTTTACTTCATTTTTCAGCAGCCAAAATTCGACAATATGCTTTACAAAATCATATCAATTTTAGAGAAGACCTCTCCAATTTTTCAGATCAACATCATCGCAACAAAATCAGATTGTCAGTCATTCCTAAATTAGAAGAAATAAAACCTGAAGTGATTAAAACTTTTACTCATGACATTGAGTTGATAAAAAAGCAGTATCTTTTTTATCAAAATCAGATTGATAGTATCTGCCAAAAATTACGGACAGAAAAAGAAAATACAATTTATATAGACATCAATGAACTATTAAGCTACCAAAATGTTGAGGTGTTGTTATATGAAATATTAACGCAATACCATTTCAATGCTGATACTGTTCATAACATCTTATATCATCTTCAGGATCATTCGGGCAAGAGGTTTTACTCCAAAACGCACTTGATGATTAGAGACCGGAATTGTTTGATTATTTCTCCTTTAGATCAGGAAATTATATCACCTATTCTTATACATTCCATAGAAGAATTAGTTCAACACGGATTTGAGTGTGAAATGCTTTCTTATCAAGCTAGTATTCAATTTGATAAAAATCCAAATACACTTTATGTTGATACCGATAAAATTACATTTCCCTTAATTTTAAGATCTTGGCGTGAAGGGGATTATTTTTATCCTTTCGGAATGAAGGGGAAAAAAAAGCTAAGCGATTATTTTACAGATAAAAAAGTCGACCTATTTACCAAGCAGAAAATAAAATTATTAGGTCAGCAGAATGAGATTATATGGGTTGTAGGATATCGGGCTGATAATCGTTATAAAATTGATAATCAACATACTAAAAAATATTATAAAATCAAATATCATGGATCCGTTCAATGAAAAACAGGCTAAATGCCCCTCTACTTTAATCGTTCTTACCATTTTAACTTTTGTTAATTCGGGTTTTTCTTTTTTATCCCATCTATTGCTCTCTTTTTCTCCTGATTTGATTCCCAAAATCATTGATGTATTGCAAATGATGGGATATCCACAAGCCATCATAGATATATACAGTGAAATGATCGGAATAGCCAGTTGGAAATTTTTATTGGCAGCCCTTTGTTATGCTTTGGCTATTATTGGAGCCGTCTTGATGCTAAAATTAAACAAATTGGGTTTTCATCTCTATGTAATTTCCCAAATACTTTTATTTGCTGTTTCAAACTTTGTATTACTCGGAGCGTTTAAAATGAGTTTTATGGGTGCTTTTTGGTCGTTATTATTCATCGGATGTTACGCTTTGCAGATCAAATACATGAATAAACCAAATTCCACCGAAACAATAGAAGGCGAAGAGTCACAACAAAACACAAACGAACCAAACAACCAAGAATAACAGTCATGATAAACCATTACCGGCAAGATTTCAAGATCCTGAATCAACAAATTTATAATCGTCCTCTGGTTTATTTGGATAATGCAGCCAGTACACAAAAACCGCAGATTGTAATTGATTCATTATTAAATTATTACGAAACAATCAATAGTAATATTCATCGGGGTGTGCACTATTTAAGCCAAAAAGCAACTGATGAATTCGAAGTTGCCCGTAATAAAGTACGTGATTTTATCAATGCACAAAACAATTACGAAATTATCTTTACCCGCGGTGCAACCGAATCCATCAAC
>JAVWBZ010000198.1:0-3622 GCA_036649255.1 Bacteroidales bacterium | reverse complement strand
TTTTTCAAAAATAAAAAGATCTTTTTGTCCGTCAAGGTTGAGGTCTATCTCGGAAAATCGAACTGAGTTCACTCCTCCTGCCCAAGGATAAAGCAAGGGAATGCCTGATTGAGATAAAACTTCGATTTGCTGAGATCGTTCAAACCCGAAATCATGATATTGAGTTTGAGCAAATGAAACGGAACATGAAAATAAAAACACTATGATCAAACGGGCAAATGACGATGTAATTGAATGTGACGGACAGAAATACATAATGTTACCTTTAACGGTATTGAAGAAAGGCAATGCCGTGTTTTTATCGTACTCGGATCCGTTGGCCTTCGTTGATAAAATCACTTCTGATGCCGTTCAGTTTTTTAATTTTAGTTACACTGGTACGGTACTTGATTGCGATGTGAGAGAGGGTGTCGCCCCGTCTTACTTTGTAATATACTTTACTACTTGCAGGGGCTTTTGGTGTGGAAGGAGTTGCTACAATTGATGGAGTAAGTTCTTGTGTAGCAACAGTATATCCGCTGGCGTATAAGGTGTCCACCTTTAATGAATAGGTGTTGAAATCTATAATTTTATTGGGATTGAAAGCGTTCCCCAAGTAGCGGGTTTCAAAATGAAGGTGACTTCCGTACGAACGACCTGTATTGCCTCCCAATCCGATGGTATCGCCTGCTGCTACCAGTTGCCCTGGATTTACCAAACGTTCGGAAAGATGCGCATAATAGGTTTCCAACCCATTATCGTGCCTGATCACGATCAGATTGCCATACCCTCCGGCTCCGCTCTTAGCAATTCTGACAATGCCGTCGAAAGCAGCTACTACGGGAGTGCCTACCGGATATCCTAGGTCGATTCCACGATGCATCCTCCTTCTTCTTCTTCCGTAATTAGATGTGATTTTATAGCGAGCAGGGTGGCAATAAGGGCCTAATACCAAAGTGTCTGATTGTGCGGAAGAAGTGTGATGATAATGCACTGAAATGACATCAAAGTTTTCATATTTTCCATATCCCGGCATCCAATCGAAATAGAGAAAAAGCATGGGGGTGCCCTTGTCGATATCATCAAAAGATTTGTCATCTTCGTAGGTGGAATCGTACCCTAATGTATCAATTTCATTATCCTCTTCCAAATAGGGTTTTCCATCAATCACATCGAAATTAATAACCTCTTTTTTAGGTTGATCTTGTGCATACGTAAACTGAATGATTAAAAGAAATGATAGAACAAAAAGATAATTAAAATGAAATCTCATTTTTCAAATATTAGATTTATAAATAGTTATAAGGAAAGATTAAGGATTATATCTTTTCTTTGGTTTTTGCTTTTTGAGGTAATAAGTGGTGGAAGTTGAAGTAGTGGTAATCCAACGAGACTGTTTAGTGCGTTTTTGTTTGTAAGAAGAACTTTTTTTATGAGTCTCTTTGGAACTTGAGCATGAAGAAACGGAAAAAATAAATGCCATACATAACAAAAAACCGATGGAATAAAATAATCTATTTTTTCTTTTCATACTCGTTATTTTTCAAATGAAGCGCAAAAATACAAAAAAAATCTATAAATGATTTCATAATTGAAAAAAGAAAATCTTTTTTATAAGATATTAAATGTTCTTTCTTAAAGATGCTCTGAACATTCCTATCTGTATTGGATTTCAGAATGTTTTGTTTTTATATGGATCGATTTTTATGAATAAAACAGGGATGGGTTCGAAAAAATAACTCATCCTTGGGGAAAATGAATTTTGGCAAGATTTTACCGTTTTTTTGAGGTCAGAATGGTAAAAAAACTTCAGTCGTTACAACTGTATCTTTTGAATGGTGGCATCTTTCAGGTTAATTGTTCGTATATAATTTTTTTTGGAACACATCTTTGAAATGATCATAAAAAGTAATAAAATTTTTGTGTATAAAAGTTGATTATCGGAGTATAAAAATAGGATGTAATAGACATAAGGCAAAACAGGATTTATTGTTTTTACCCTCCTATGGATTCTCCCGTACCCCTACCTTCTGTTTTTGCTTGTGATTCCAGTTCTATTTTCCCAAATCTGAAGGTAATTCCCGCACTGATAGAGCGGCTGTTGTACTTAACCGAACTATAAGAAATATAGTAAGGATTATCTATATTGGAAACCCTTTTATTCCAATTAAAAATATCATTTACATTGAGATATACCGATATCTTCCGGTTCAGAAAATCGGCACGTAAACCGCAATTGATGGAATAGGTTGGTTTAGTTTCCATAAACAAGTTCTTCGTTTTGGAATGGTAGTTGGCCGAAGCATTTATTTCCAAAACTTTCCATAGTTTAGCCCAGAAATTCAAACGAAAACTATAGGCCAAATTATGGGTCATGACTTTATCCTCTTCACGAAAAACGGTTTCGCTATGAGCGTAATAAATGTTGGAATAAAAACGAATGTTCATAAACGATTTCAAGCGATAGGTTACATTTAGATCAACCCCGGTACGATACGATTTTCCTGAATTAACCGGCATGGAAAAACTTACCATGCGCCCGAATACATCGCTGTAAATAACATCTGTTAACGAATTGATCTCATCTCGTGAATTTTTAAAATAGGCAGATAATCCTACGGAACCGAATTTATCAAAATATTTGTTCCATCCTGCCTCCACTGAGTTGGTATAAGTGGGTAACAATTCTGGATTACCTGTAGAATAAGTGTCTTCATCGTAAGTTATAAAAGGCGTGAGTTGTGTGGCACTGGGATTACTTACTCGGCGGGTATAACTCAATTTAAAATTATGCATCGATTTGGTTCGATAACTCAAATGCAGGGATGGAAATAATCCCCAATAGCCTCTATTGACATTATCAGTAAGAGAATTATAAATCTGGTAATTAAAATGAATGTATTCCGTTCGCAAACCACCTTTCAACGTAAAATTACCGAATTTCTGTTGAATGGTTACATACGTATCAAACCCGCCATTGTATTCGGCAGAATTCAAATATCGTAGCTGATCTGATATATAGGTCTCCGTTGTACCAAAAAGCAAGGTGTCATTGTGTGAAACTGCTTTGTCGTTGTTAAAATTTCCGCTTACACCTATTGATAATTCGCCGTCTTTATAATAGGGCAATACATACTCAATGCTTGTATTCAAATAGTAACTATGGGAGGAAAGGGAAGTTTTTTTATTCTTATTGATCGAATTTTCATTTTGATAAGTTCGTACGAACTTCCCTTCTCCATTTTGTCCCCAAAAATTAAACCCGATATCGGCCATGATATTATGACCTTCGTTATTAAATTTATGCTCATACCATATTCCTCCATAACCGCCATAATTTCCGGTTTTACCAGTTTGATCCGTATTATACTGATATTTACCGGGATTATAAATAAATTCTTGTCGAAAATCTTCCGATACAAGATGATATTGATATTCATTCCCATACCCTCCCATCCACAATGAAAAGGTGTTCATAGAATCCATTGCATAGTCAACATTAAAATATAAGCCTCCTGAGAAATTGTTCGCATATTCTTTGCTTGAATTGGTCGCATAGCTTGAAGTATCCTTGTTTTCATCAAAAGTGATACTGTGACCGATATCATTCGATTTTTGAATATAAAAATTTCCATTTGCATAT
>JAVWBZ010000197.1:0-3641 GCA_036649255.1 Bacteroidales bacterium | reverse complement strand
TCTGCCTCCTTATATTAAACGGGCAGCCCAAAGAGAAGACGAAAATCGGTACCAGACGGTATATGCAAAGTACGATGGTTCAGTGGCAGCCCCCACCGCGGGACTTCATTTTTCGGAAAATGTCTTTGCCGCATTGGCTCAAAAGGGAATAGAAACGGATTATGTTACTTTACATGTGGGCGCAGGAACTTTCAAACCTGTTTCTGCTGATACCGTGGGCGAACATTTTATGCATCAGGAACAGATGCTTGTTACGATATCGTTGATTGATCATTTGCTTGCGAGCAGGTCAAAGGTTATCATTGCTGTGGGAACCACAGTAGCCCGTACATTGGAATCGTTATACGTGATGGGAGCTAAAATATTATTGAAAAAAGAAAACCCATTTTTGGTTGAACAGTGGGAACTCTACGAGAATTCTGACATCATGCAATTTTCTATGGAACAATCGCTGCAAGCCATCAAAAACTATTTACAACAACATCATGCAGATACCTTGGTAGCGGCCACTCGCTTGATGATATTGCCTACTTATGAACATAAAATTACAAAAGGTATTATCACCAATTTTCACCAGCCCAAAAGTACGCTGTTGTTGTTAATTGCCTCTTATTTGGGAGAAGAATGGAAAACCATCTACCGGCATGCATTGCAACATGATTATAGATTTTTGAGTTTTGGCGATTCCAATCTTTATCTAAATTGTTCATACTAATTAATTGATATAATGCCTGTTTTAATAAATAATTACAACCAATGTGAAACTTGTTCGACAGAAGTCGCTATTTGCAGTTATGTGAGTCGTTGCAAATTCACGGATAAAAGAAATAGGATGATGCATTCTTTTGATACGGAAATTATAATTTGGTTGGAATGATGAAATTTGGTGTTCTTCCAGTGAAAAATTGTATCTTTGCGTCGGCAAATTATAACGTATGATATAAACGATTTTATAATGAAGATGATCAAGACTCCATTTTTTAATCATGCTAAAAAACGATACAGATGAAAACTTTTAAATATGGATTTTTTCTGTTTTTTGCCATTCTGATGCTTTTTTCTTCTTGCCATAAACAGCCTCAATTTTCGGAAATTCCTCATATCGAATTTATAAGTTTTGAAGTTTCCGACAATGGTGATTTTGGAGAACAAGGATTATTGACCGTCTATTTTCAAGACGGCAATGGAGATATAGGGCTCAATAGTACCGATACAATGCCTCCTTTTGACACCTCTTCCATCTATCAATATAATTTTTTTGTGGATTATTATGAAAAACAACAAGGCGAATTTGTGAAAGTAGAACTTCCCGCTTCACTTAATATGAGAATTCCCCGACTTAGCAATACCGTGCCAGAATCTATTGAAGGAGAGATGATGATGAAGATGGAAACCATTAACAACCCAAACTCTACATTCGATACCATCAGATTTGAATGTTATTTGGTTGATAGAGCTTTGAATAAAAGTAATACCATCACAACTTCGGAAATAATAACAAAAAAATAGTGTACGATGACAATAAATGAAATAATTCAACAGGCTTTATTAGAGGATATTGGAAACGGAGATCACTCTTCCTTGGCTTGTATATCTCCTGCTATTCAGGGGAAAATGCAATTATTGGCTAAAGAAAATGGGATTCTTGCCGGTATGGAAATGGCTGAAAGGGTGTTGCATTTGGTGGATTCCGAGATCAAAATGGAAATTTATAAAAAAGATGGAGATGTGGTTCAACCGGGAGATGTGGTTTTTTCTATTACTGGTTCGGCTCAAAAAATGTTGACTGCCGAAAGAACCGTACTGAATTTTATGCAACGAATGAGTGGTATTGCGACGACTTCACATCAATATGTTGAATTGTTGAAAGGAACCGGAACTAAAATTTTGGATACCCGTAAAACCACGCCCAATATGAGGATTTTTGAAAAATATGCGGTCAAAGTAGGAGGAGCAGAAAATCATCGGTTTGGATTATATGATATGATTATGTTGAAAGATAATCATATTGATTTTGCAGGAAGTATTGAAAAAGCCATTGATACGACGAGAAAATATCTGCGAGACAATAATTTGGATTTGAAAATAGAAATTGAAACCAGATCTTTGGAAGAAGTAAAGCGAGTTGTGCTTCACGGTGGGGTAGATCGAATTATGTTGGATAACTTTACCCCCGACAAAATCAGAGAAGCTCTCAAAATCATTGATGGAAAATATGAAACGGAAGCATCAGGAGGTATTACCAAAGATACCATTCGGGAGTTTGCCGAAACAGGGGTCGACTATATTTCGGTCGGAGCGCTGACTCATCATATAGCCAGTCTTGATTTGAGTTTGAAAACGGTTCCATTGGATCTGTAGAAAATTTCAGAACATGTTTTCGTGAAACTGCAAAGAAAATCGATTACTCTTTTTGATCTTTGTTGATATGAAAAATAGATTGAATAAGTTGAAAACTAAAATTCTACGAAATACATTCGTTAGAAAGTCCATTATTCTGTCCAGAAGATTGGTCCTCCCCGGATTTCAGGGAGTTCCCTTTTATTATGTGATGAAATTTTTTATTGAATCATTGGTAAAAGGAGTTCTTTTTCAACGAGCGGCAGCTATGACTTATCGTATTTTTATTGCCATTATTCCTATGATCATCGCTTTTTTTTCCATGATATCTTTTTTAGGAGAGGGTATTAAAAATACGATTTTCAGTTTTATTGAATCATTGGTTCCAGCCTATACATGGCCGGCGGTATCGGGTGTTATTACGGAAGTTATCATGCGACAAAACGGAACACTTTTTTATTTCTTTTTTATTTTTGGCTTATACTTTAGCATTATCTGTATCAACTCACTGCTCAATACTTTAAATGCTACTTATTTTGAAGTGGAGACGCGTAATTTTTTCAAACAATTGCTGGTCAGTTTGGGTATATTGATTCTCTTTTCTATTATTCTGGTCTTGGTGGTGGCTATTTTTATTGCAGCTTCCATGATTATTAATTATTTGGATAGACACCTTTTTGATAATATGTCTATCTATTTGCAAGCTGTTTATCTTTTAAAATGGCTTTTTATATTTCTTTTAATCTATCTTTTGATTTCTATTTTTTACTATTGGGCGCCCGCCCAAAAGAAAAATTTTAAATTTTTCTCGGCTGGTTCTTCGTTGGCTACTATTTCTATGGTGATATTATTGTTCTGTTTAAATATCTATTTTGCTGATTTTTCCAATTACAATCTTATATATGGATCTATGGGAGCGTTGTTTGCCATTCTCTTGTGGCTCTATTTTAATTCGTTGATTATTTTAATAGGTTTCGATTTAAATGTCAGCATTGCCATGGCCCATGCCCAAAAGAAGAGAAATGATAAAATGGTTTTGGAAAGTTATGCCAAAAAAGAAGTAATGTGATAATCTAAATAATAATTACTTCTGGTTCTATGTCAAGATCAAATTTTGCTTTTACACTTTGCTGTATTTTGGTGTACAAGGCTACAATTTCTTTCCCCGTGGCATTTCCATAATTGACAATTACCAATGCTTGTTTTGGATAGACTCCCGCATCACCTTCCCGTATTCCTTTCCAACCGCATAACTCAATGAGCTGGCCAGCTGCTAATTTGATATGATCATGAGCCGCTTG
>JAVWBZ010000196.1:827-3644 GCA_036649255.1 Bacteroidales bacterium | reverse complement strand
CGCCGTCGCGTCTTCCACTATATTCCTCGCCGATCCTCTTAGTGAATGGCAAATAATACCCAATATAACTATTTTATCACTGTTTGCTTTTTTACCCTGTCTTGCCAACCCGGATCGGCTGCGGGATGCCGTTTCAGCCGCTCACGCACCGTATCCGTTCGGCTTGCCTGTTCTGGCATCATTCCATTACTCCTGTTCATAAGCATGACAATGGCGGATATTTGGTGCAAATTCTTTGATATATTCCTTTTGAATGAGAAGCTTGAAAGGTTTTTGAAACTGAGGAAAAGAATTCTTCCGTTCAATACATAAATCATCCGAAGTTCTTTTCGTTGCTTTTTTCCAACCTGTTCGCCATAAAAAGAGATGGAAGAAGATTAGAGGATATTTTAATTCTAAAGGAGAAAAAATTCAACTTCTTAAAAAATAACCGTATAAGATCTGTTGATTGGAATATTTCCGTTGGGGGTAATTCTCTTTTTGGGGAGTTTTATTGCGTTGTTTTTTTGTATATTTGCCCCTTTAAAATCAAAAAACATCTAATTAAAAATATAAAACATGACCGATTTAAAAAATTACATTCACCAGCATCAAGATCGTTTTTTAGAAGAATTATTCAGTTTAATCCGTATTCCGTCCATCAGCTCACAAACAGAAAACAAGCCTGATATGATTCGGTGTGCCGAAAGATGGAAAGAGCTTATCTTGGCAGCGGGGGCCGATCGATGCGAAGTGATGCCTACCGAAGGAAACCCGGTGGTTTATGCCGAAAAAATAATCAATCCGAAGGCTCCTACCGTTTTGGTTTACGGCCATTATGACGTGATGCCCGTTGATCCGATAGAACTGTGGAATACGAACCCGTTTGAACCGGTTATTCAGGATGGTAAAATATGGGCACGTGGTGCCGATGATGATAAAGGACAATCGTTTATGCATGCCAAAGCTTTCGAGTATTTGGTGAAAACCAACCAATTGACCTGCAATGTTAAGTTTATGTTGGAAGGGGAAGAAGAGATAGGTAGTACCAGTTTGTATGGATTTTGTGAAAAAAATAAAGAGTTGTTAAAGGCCGACGTTATTCTGGTTTCCGATACCGGTATGATTGCCACCGAAACCCCTTCTATTACGGTGGGTTTGCGCGGCCTGAGCTATTTGGAAGTGGAAGTTACGGGGCCTAACAGAGACTTGCACTCGGGTTTATTCGGCGGGGCGGTTGCCAATCCGATTAACATTTTATGCCAGATGATTGCCTCTTTGACCAATGAGAAAAATCAAATTACCATCCCTCATTTTTATGATGATGTCTTGGTTATTTCTGATGAAGAACGCGCTTTGATGGCCAAAGCTCCTTTTAATCTTGAAGAATACAAAAAAGCGATTGACATCCAAGAGGTACATGGAGAGGAAGGTTACAGCACCATTGAACGTACCGGTATTCGTCCAACTTTGGATGTATGTGGTATTTGGGGAGGCTATACTGGAGAGGGATCTAAAACGGTATTACCTTCTACGGCTCATGCTAAAATTTCGATGAGGTTGGTGGCCAACCAAGATTCGCATAAGATCAGCGAACTTTTTCAAAAACATTTTGAATCGATTGCTCCGACCAGCGTAAAAGTGAAAGTAATACCCTCTCATGGAGGAGAAGCCTACGTATCACCTATTGATATGATTGCCTATCGGGCTGCCGAAAAAGCTTACATGACCACTTTTGGAAAACAACCTATTCCCACTCGTAGCGGAGGCAGTATTCCGATTATTGCGGGATTTGAAAGAATACTCGGCACCAAATCGATTCTCATGGGCTTTGGTTTGGAATCGGATGCCATTCATTCACCCAATGAAAATTACAAGGTGGAACATTTTTTGAAAGGAATTGAAACGATTCCTTATTTCTATCAATTTTTCGGAGAGATGATGAAAGAAAAATAGCATTTTTGTTTTCATCATTTCCGATAAAATGAACAAATGCCCCGCGTGAGCGGTTGAAGCGGCATCCCGCAGCCATCCCGAAAGAACAAGAAGGGGAAAGTGACCAAAAAGTGAAAAAAGAGCAAGGTCAGTATTTTTTAGTATGATGGAAAGAGGGTGGCGAGGAATATAGCGGAAAACGCGACGGCGTAGCCGGCACGCCCAGATGATAAAAATGATGTTTCGATATTGAACAATTTTTTTTCTTTTGTGTGTTCCAAAAAATGGTGTAATTTTGCCCTTTCAAAACAAGAATGATGAACAATGCCATTATTTTAGCGGCTGGTAGCGGTTCGCGTATGTTGTGCGAACAACCTAAACAATTCGTAGAGGTGGCTGGTAAAATGTTGATAGAGTACTCTATAGAACAGTTTCAAACACATCCGTTGATTGATGAAATTGCGGTAGTGGTGGCACCTAATCATGTTGAGAAAATGTCATTGTTGTTACGGAATGGGAGCTATTCAAAGTTTAAAAAAGTGATCATAGGAGGTTCCGAACGTTATCACTCGAGTTTGGCCGCTATCAAAGCATACGATGCGTTTCAGGATTCGAATTTACTGATTCATGATGCGGCACGCCCGTTGGTTTCGCATCGCATTATCACAAAAGTGATAGAAGGTTTGGCGTTTTATAATGGAGCAGTAGTGGCGGTTCCTGTTACCGATACTATTTTGCAATCAGATGAACACCATTGCATTGCAGAGATTCCTTCAAGAAAATCGCTCTATGATGCACAAACGCCGCAGGGGTTTAAGTGGAGAACGATACATCGGGCTTTTGAATTGGGAATGCAGGATCCCGATTTTAGCTCTACCGATGATAGCGGAGTGGTGCATCGCT
>JAVWBZ010000196.1:0-817 GCA_036649255.1 Bacteroidales bacterium | reverse complement strand
AGGCGAATCAAGAAACAGAAAGATTACCTATCATGATGATTTGATTTGGCTGAAAGAGATGGTTTGCCATGAGATAGAAAAATAATAGGGTTCTTCGTAAAATATGTAGTATGTTGGTTATAAAGTAAATATAATGACTTGAAAAGATAGGAATGCTAAATTGACTGAGTGTCAGGTTGTGGATGGTGTTTGCCGGAGAGCATGATAGAAGTAGATAAAGTGAAAATGAACAATTTTAAAAATATGGAACATAATGGGAGCTTTTCTCCTGAAACTCGTTCAATCAAAGTGGTAACGGTGGTGGGAGCCCGTCCGCAGTTTGTAAAGGCGGCTGTGGTAAGCCGTGCGTTGGCGCAATATCCTAGGATCAAAGAAGTTATTGTACACACCGGGCAACATTTTGATTCCAATATGTCGGATGTCTTTTTTCAGGAAATGTCCATTCCCAAACCTCATTATAATTTGAATATCCATGGTTTGGGACATGGAGCCATGACTGGGCAGATGATGGAGGAAATCGAAAAGGTGCTGTTGGAAGAGCAACCCGACTGGGTGCTGGTGTACGGAGACACCAATTCTACCATTGCCGGGGCTTTGACCGCTAAAAAATTGCATATCAGGGTCGCACATGTGGAAGCCGGTTTGCGCTCTTTTAATATGGAGATGCCTGAGGAGATCAACCGTATTCTCACAGATAGGATCAGCGATGTTTTATTCTGTCCTACCCAGACGGCTCTTGACAATTTAAAACAGGAGGGGTTTCAACATATTCGGTGTAAAATAGTCAATTGTGGTGATGTCATGCAGGATGCAGCCC
>JAVWBZ010000195.1:3344-3670 GCA_036649255.1 Bacteroidales bacterium | reverse complement strand
TGTCAATCAAGGTGGAGAGAGTGTATTGTTCTCAGGTATTTGACGGACTGTAATTTTACAAGGAATATTAACTGGATATAGATGAATTTCTTAGTTTGAGTATTTCTATCAAAATAGGATCATTTTCTTTTATAAATGATCCTATTTTCTATTGATTAATTAAAATTTCTGTCAAGATAACCGTTCCTTTAACTTTTTATTGGTTAACGAATAATGGCCTCTTCTTCAACGGCATGTTGGTATAATTCTTTCACTTTTTGATCAATATAAAGCTTCTTTTTTTGTTGTATCAACATCATGCGAGCTGCGGCAATTTCTTCGTTTGA
>JAVWBZ010000195.1:0-3334 GCA_036649255.1 Bacteroidales bacterium | reverse complement strand
TCTTTTATTACGATAATCTAAAAAGACAATGATATAATGATAGTTTGCGTCATCGGCTTCAAGATGCTTATTCTCAGTGAGAATAAATTCACTGTTATTAATATTGATCGGAAATTCGTTTTGAATGTCATCCAAATAGAGCCAGGTGTGATCCTCAATAAAATACTCGATGGAATCGGCACACAATTTTTCCAATTTAGCTTTTTCATTGATTCTCTTATCTTCATTAAATAAAATTGCTCGAACGGGTTCTATCAATTTAGATCCTTTTGAAAGTTTCACATAATTGAGTTTAATGATTTCTCTTTCAATGGTGTATCTTTGTTGGTATCGTTGCATAAAATTCTTTAATTCCTGATCCGTAACTGTAAATAGGGTAGAATCGGAACTTAGTTTTTGATAATAGGCATTTACCAATAAACTGTTTTTAAAACGTTCTATGTCTTGGTCAAAATTTTTTTCCTGTATGGAGAGTGTTTTCTCTGCTTCATGTAAAATGACTTTTTCCATGATCCAATCTTCGATGTAACGATTGGCAAATTTAATACTATCTTCTTCCGATACTCCATCTGGAATCATGGCTTGTACTTCCGAAAGATAGAGTTTAGAGTGGTACACTTCAGCCACAATTCTGTCTTTCGTCTTGCAAGCACCGAAAACAAGTAACAATATAAGGAAGATGGTGAATGACCGTTTCACGTTATTTCTTTAAAATAGTTTTATAAAGTTCTTCATTGATGATAACGGGATATTTCTTTTTTAGTTCTTTGACCCATTCCTGATCAAGATAATTTTGATATTCCGTAATCACAATAGCTCTGATGTCATTCATCGGTTTGTATTGAATGGTATCGGCTTTCGGATTAATAGGGTAGTTTGTTTTGATTTTTTCATAATAATTCTGCAAACCTATACTATCCTTCAATGCTTCCATCCATACTTTTTGAGAATTGATTTCGTATAAAATCATCCCATCCTGGTATTCGGCCACTAAATCTTTATATTCTGGATATTTTTCAATTAAATGATCTTTTTCGTAATTAAGAATGACTTCTTGAACGAATTTTGGATAACGTTCGTTGATGAATGGTGTGATTCCATTGGTAAGATTGATTCCTTGGAATCTTAAAAGATGTTTAGCAAAATCACTGACTAACACTTTTTGGTCGGCAAAAGTGAAAATGGGTTTTAATTTTTCCATTTCGGGAAGATCTTCAATGGTAAAATCTTTAGATTGGAAATCAGTGGCGGAAATATTTTTTTCCAAGTATTTAAAAGCAGCTTTTTTCCCACTTTCGTTATAACTGTATTCTTTTTTTAATTTTTCCACTAATACATCTTTGCTTTTGTGTGATCTTGGATCTCTGGCCAATCTATTTTTCAAGGCATAGTTTGCTTCATCGTCAACGATGTAAGGGGTTACTTCTTTTATTTTAATGAAATGCCATCCCATGTTGGACGGTAATGCTTCTGAAACTTCTTCGGGTTGCAAGGTAAGGGCTGTTTTTACAAAAATAGCGGCACGGCGATTTGGGGAAAAAGGCTGTAATTCTCCGTTTTTGTCTTTGCTGGCGGGATCTTCAGAATATTCTTCTACTAAATCTTCGAAGGTGGCACCATTTTTTAACTTAGTTCCAATTTCGGCTACTTTAGTTTTTGTGCTCTGGCTCATTTCATTTTTATGGGCAAGCGTGTCAGCAATGTATATTTGTGAGATGGCAATTTTTGAAATGGCTGGAACTTTGTCTTGTACATAAACCAAATGGTAGCCAAAATTAGTTTTAATAGGCATTGAAATCTCGCCTACAGGAGTATTGTAAGCGGCTGTTTCGAAGGGATAAATCAGCTCCAAAACTGTAAAATAACCCAATTCACCGTTGTTGCCATATTGCATTCTTCCGTTTTGAGGATTGATCATATCACGAGCGGAGGGATCGTCGGAATATTTAACTGCAGCATCTGAAAAGGAAAGACCGTTTATAATTTCCTTTCTGATATTTAATGCTTTCTGATAGGCAACGGCATCTTCTTTAGCCGTAGCATTTTGGGGACAATTGACTAGGATATGAGAAGCTCTTAAATGATATTTGGAACGTTCTATTCCTTCTTCCAGAAGTTGTTCGGTAACATCATGGTCAATCAAATATTGTTGTGCCGATTGGGTAATGTAAGAGGCTAATTCTCTTTGAAATGCAACAGCAGTGTCAATTTGTAGCGCTTTGCCCTCTTTCACTTTAAGTTTGAAGTTAATAAAAAGATCCAAATAATCTCTCAATTCTTTGGGAGAAGTTTCACTGAGGCGGTTATTTTTTTGATAGGTATTAACGAATTCTCCTTTTGTAATGGAATCATTCCCAATAATAAGAAGAATATCCTTTTTGTTGTCTTGTGCGTGAGACAATGTAAAAAGTACCGTTGTTAGGATAACAATAATGAACGAGATAATTTTTTTCATATTTTCAATCTATTTTTAACTTGTTTGTTTTCAATGTGTATTTTTTTTCACTCTATTTAAATGCGGTTTCACTTAAACCGTCACCTGTTAGCGATAATCGATCCATATAACCGGGAACCTTTTTGCCCAAATATTTATCAACGTAAATTTTAGCTAAATATTGCCCTAACATGAAGCCGTGCCCTCGCATACCCACTAAAAGGCCGTTGTCGGGATCCACAATGTAACGAGGTTCCGTATAATATCCGGCCCAAAAAGCCTGGAAGCCTACCGACCCCAATTGAGGGATCCAGTCGGAAAATACTTCGGCGCATATTTCCAAGAACTCTTTCGAATTGACTTTAATATCCCGACCTGCTTCCATTGAATCGCTGGCGGGTGACGCACAACCTATGATTTGCCCGGTTTCGGCAAATTGTTGCCCGTACACGGCAGAGAATCCTTTGTAATGCCTTCTGTCGATCAACATATCCAAAGCATCTCCATTTTTCCCCATTAGCGGTAAACGTCTTGTTATAAATGCTTGATGTTTAACAGGATATAATCCTATTTCGAGCCCAAGCTGTGCTGCAAATTTACTGGCATTGCAACCTAATGCATTCACAAAATGTTCACAATGATATTCAATATATTCTTTATGGTGAGTATAAACCAATGCTACAAAACCTTTATCGTTTTTTTGTACTTCCAGTAACTGACAGTCTTCCAATAAAATTCCTTTGTGTTGAATGGCAATGTTGCGGATATAATTGATCACCAAACCAGGGGTTGCTTGCCAGCAGTTGTTGGTTATCAAAGCAGCTTGATACGTGTTTAGATTTGGATTAAAGTAAGGGGATATCTCTTTCTGGAAATCTTTTTTGTCGATCATGTAACCAT
>JAVWBZ010000194.1:0-3678 GCA_036649255.1 Bacteroidales bacterium | reverse complement strand
AACTCAAAGTGACAGGACCGGGTATGTTTGAAATATATGCCAATGGCAAAAAACTGAAAGACAAGGTAACGTCCGATACCCTCTTTTTTATCTCCACGGATTTAAATTTGGAACCACGCGAATATGAGATTTCTATCAAATATTTATCTCCTAAAGAGGCAAAAAAAGAATCTTCCCTGCAAATTGAGTATATCTATGATGATTCTTCGGCTGTTGTAGAAGCAACTGTAAGCAATGAAACACGATACACGATATACAATTTGCAAGACGGTAAAAATTTCCGCTCTGTTGCTTTGTCCCCGAACGGTCAATATGCTTTGGTTGGTTATAGCGAGCGTGCCAATGCCGAAACGGAAAGTTATAAACAACTGATTGAAACAACAACCGGAAAAATGATCCTAACAGAAGACGGATATTTGAATGAAGCTCGATGGATGCCCACCTCCAACTTACTTTACTACACCCGTAAAGGGTTAAAAGGGAAAGAGTTGATTACTTTAGATCCTGCTACATTACAAGAAAATATATTAGATCGGGAACTTCCTGAAGGCAGTTTTTATTTTACACCAGATGAAAAAACATTGATTTTTTCAATCAAGGAAGAAGGCCCGAAAGAAGAAAATTCGATGATCCGAATCGTAGATCCAAATGATCGACAAGAATCATATAGAACTCGTTATCATTTAGCTATTTACAGTCTTTCAACAGGTTTATTGGAAACCTTAACTTACGGTTACAAAACCACTCAATTGCAAGATATAAGTCATGACAGTCGTTCTATACTGATTTCCACTTCCGAATACGATTATACCCGACGCCCTTTTTCTTCTACCAGCTTATATCGCATTGATCTACAAACCTTCAAAATAGATACGATTTTTCAAAATCAATTATACTTGGGAGGTTTCACCTTTTCGCCCGATGATCAGCAATTGATGATTACTGGAGGGCCCGAAGCATTCAACAAAATAGGATTGAACATTGGAAAAGAAAAAATAGCCAATTCTTATGATAATCAACTTTTTATTTATGATCTGGTTTCTCGAAAAACAACACCCATTACCCGAAATTTCAATCCTTCTGTGGAAGCAGCTTACTGGAACAAAAGCGACAATATGATCTATGCATTGGTAGAAGAGATGGATTATAAACGTGTTTATCTATTCAATCCGAAAACAGGGGATGCACGTTATTGTGAAATCCCGGAAGAGTTGATTAAGAATTTTTCGGTAGCCAATGATGCTCCCATTTTTATATGTTACGGACAAAGTGTTTCCAATGCCGACAAGCTTTATCTATTCAACACCAAAAAAATGGAGAGTAAGCTACTGTATGATTTATCTGCCGAAAAAATGAAAAATATAGTATTGGGTGAAGTACATGATTGGAATTTTAAGGCTGCCGACGGCACGGAAATTTCAGGACGCTATTACTTACCTCCTCATTTTGATCCTACCAAAAAATACCCTTTGCTTGTTTACTATTACGGAGGCACTTCCCCCACCAACAGAGCTTTGGAGTTTAGTTATTCGATGCATATGTATGCAGCACAAGGATATGTGGTTTACACATTAAATCCCAGTGGAACAACCGGTTTTGGACAGGAATTCAGTGCACGTCACGTGAATGCGTGGGGAAAACGTACCGCAAATGAGATTATTCAAGGAGTCAAACTATTTTGTAAACAACATCCTTTTATAAATGAAAAAAAGATAGGTTGCTTTGGTGCAAGTTATGGTGGATTTATGACACAATATTTGCAAACACAAACCGATATTTTCGCTGCTGCCATCAGCCATGCCGGTATTAGTGCACTAAGCAGTTACTGGGGAGAAGGCTACTGGGGAATCGGTTATTGTTCCATTGCAAATGCCGATAGCTATCCGTGGAACAATTCGGAGCTCTTTATTAAACAAAGCCCGCTTTTCAATGCCGACAAAATAAAAACACCGTTGTTACTATTACATGGAAATGCCGACACCAATGTGCCTATAGGAGAAAGTATTCAAATGTATAACGCCTTGCGTATTTTGGGAAAACCGGTCGAATTTATTCAAATTGACGGAGAAAATCATGGCGTAGTTGATTACCACAAAAGAATACTTTGGAGTAAAACCATGATGGCTTGGTTTGCCAAATGGTTAAAAGATCAACCTCAGTGGTGGGAAGAACTTTATCCGGAAAGACATTTTTAAGTTGTTTTTTAAAACTGTTGATAATCAATCTATTTGTATTTTTATCTGGAAAATATTTTTGAAGAACTGACTGAAGAGGTGATACAAATTTTCAATTTCATTATTCAAAATTATGATATAAAAGATTGTAAAATAGTATATTACATCATTTTTATAAAAGATTTTCCGAACCATAGTCATTGAATTATCATAATTCAAGCAGATACAAAAATTGGAATACAATATAGTCGCAGAATCTACAAAACCAAAAAATAACTCTATCAGCAAAATAGTTTGATAAACCTCCTTCTTGTTGCACACAATTATAGCATTTAATCTGTTTGAACTATTTAGAGAAATCACATTTTTATTATCTTTGCAAGTTTATTATAATATAATTTATTTATCAATGAAATACAGTGAATATAAAGGACTTAAGCTTTCCGAAATAGGAAAGGAAATGAAACAATATTGGGAAGAACACGACATCTTTGAGAAAAGCTTAAAGTCTCGTGAGGGTCATGAATCATTCGTTTTTTTTGAAGGTCCTCCTTCTGCCAACGGTACTCCTGGCATCCATCACGTGATGGGCCGTACCATCAAAGACCTTTTCTGTAGATACCAAACTCTTAAAGGAAAATATGTAGGAAGAAAAGGTGGTTGGGATACTCACGGACTTCCTGTTGAATTGGGTGTTGAAAAGACATTGGGAATAACCAAAGAAGATATCGGCAAAAAAATTACGGTAGAAGAATATAACCAAGCTTGTCGTCGTGAGGTGATGAAATTTAAGGACATGTGGGATGATATTACCAAAAAAATGGGCTATTGGGTTGATCTTGAACATCCTTATATCACATTCGACAATAAATATATCGAATCTGTATGGCATTTATTATCAAAATTGTATAACAAAGGATTGCTATACAAAGGGTACACCATTCAACCTTATTCTCCCGCTGCCGGTACTGGGCTTAGTTCTCACGAATTAAATCTTCCGGGTTGCTATAAAGATGTAAAAGATACAACCTGTATCGGGCAATTTAAAGTAAAAACCCATCAAAAATTAACTCAATGCCCGTGGGGTTTTCCCACCAACGAACCGATTTCCGATCATCTTTATTTTCTCGCTTGGACCACTACTCCGTGGACGCTTCCTTCCAATACTGCCTTGGCCGTGGGCCCCAAAATAGATTATGTACTGGTTAAAACTTTCAATCCCTATTCAGGAGTTCCCATTTCGGTTATTTTAGCTAAAAATTTGGTAGAAAATTATTTCCATAGCAAAAACGCTGAACTGTCATTTGATGATTATAAACCAGGCGATAAAAACATTCCTTTTCAAATTTTGGCCGAAACCAAAGGTGAAAAACTTATTGGAATGGAATATGAACAATTAATTCCTTACGTAAAACCAGAAGCAGGAGCTTTCAGAGTAATTGCGGGCGACTATGTCACCACGGAAGACGGTACCGGCATCGTTCACATTGCGCCAACCTTTGGA
>JAVWBZ010000193.1:0-3687 GCA_036649255.1 Bacteroidales bacterium | reverse complement strand
ACCGAATAATGCAGAACCGCCCCCGCGCACCACCTCCACGCGTTCAATCATATTCACCGGAATCTGTTCCAACCCATATACATTGGCCAACGCACTGCTCACCGCCCGACTGTCGATCAAAATCTGAGAATAGGTTCCCTCCAGCCCATTGATTCGCACTTGTTGAAAACCGCAATTCTGGCAATTGCTCTCTACTCGAACCCCCGGCTGAAAACCCAACCCGTCGGCCAAACAAGAAGAATTGGTATTTTCAAAAAGTTTCGGTGTAATCACATTGACCAAAGTAGGCGCTTCCTTGCGATTGGTTTCGTTCTTGTTGGCTGATACTACCACATTATTCAACAACACAGCATCCTCCTCCAACGAAAAATTAAGTTCCTGCGTCTTTCCTTTTTCTATGGTCACTTCGTGCATTTCCTCCTTATATCCAACAGCAAAAGCTTTCAAAGTATAGTTTCCTATCGGTAAATTTTTTAAATAATAATGCCCGGTGGCATCGGTTACGGTACCTATCACACTTCCCATTACCATCACATTAATATAAGGTAAATGTTCTCCGGTGGCTTGATTAACTACATGCCCTGTAAGGTGAGAATCTGTTATTTTTTGTGCAAACAAGGCGGTTGCAAATAATAATATCGTAATTGTTATGATTGATTTTTTCATAATTAAAGATAAATTTAAAATATGGAATACTGTTTTTTACAATATGCACAGCAAGAAGTAATGATAAATAGCTCTCCCCTTCCAATCAAAACAGATCAAAAGAGTTGAAACCTTTAAAATTTCAACCATCATGCAAAAATCCTTTTACTAAACATGATACGGAGGCCCTCGAAATTGCCTGTTGTGGGCCATCGGCACCAACACCATTTCGGCAGCAAGAGGAACGCAATAAGGCAAGGAAACAGCAACCAGGGCCAATGCCAGCAAAATAGGAGCAACAATCCCCACAAAATGCAATGCCGAATCAATATCCGCCAACTCCTGAAGCGTATGGATATGATGAGCATTTGCATGAGAATAGGGGTGAAAGTGGACTACGACCCTATATCCAAAATAGTGTGTATGAGTAAAATAGGCAATACTCGTTTGATAACCAATAAAGATGATCAACGACAAAATAACCCATAAACGATTAACACGCCTCATTTTCTATTTTTGAGAATGCAAAAATACTAATTTTTTTTAATTATCAGGGCGTGCCGGCTTCGCCGTCGCGTCTTCTACTATACTCCTCGCCAACCCTTCTTCATCCTGCTGACAAAATCTCACAAAATTTTCTTGCAAACTTCTTCCTACACTTACTCTGTTATCTCCTTCCGGGCCGGCTGCGGGGTGCCGTTTCAGCCGCTCACGCATCGGGTTTGTACTTTTCTCCAATATAACAATTAAACAACTTGCCCAAAAAACCATTTTTTATTTCATGTTGATCCTGCGAGGATAAAAAAATAGCATTAAAATATTGAAAATAAACCCAATTCAACCAGACTAAAATGCCATAAGACGTTACACGCAGCATTTTTCCCAACGAAACAATTATCCGCGGACAGCACGAATATAGGTCCGAAAGCAATAATCCCCGAACAAAATATTTCCATATTAGCAACTCATTATCAATTTAACATTATGCTTTCGACATTAAAAAAAGAGTATATTTGCAGCCGCTTTTCGTTATGTAAAAAAATATATATCGAAAAAATAACAGACAACAATAACTAATTTATCAAAATAAGAAAATATGAATAATGCCATTTTTAAATTTAGAACACCTGCTAATGAGCCAATTAATTCTTACGCTCCCGGCACAACCGAAAGAAAATTATTACAAGAAGAACTTGACAGACAGTATCATCAAGTTATTGACATTCCCATTATCATAGGAGGAAAAGAAATTCGCACTGGCGATACCGGCCATGTCGTAATGCCCACCGAACATCATCATGTGTTGGCAACCTATCATAAAGTAGGAGTGAAAGAGGTAGAAATGGCCATTCAAGCCGCGTTGGAAGCCAAGAAAAGATGGGATGCCACTCCTTGGATTGAACGTTGTTCCATCATGATGAAAGCAGCCGAATTAATTTCCAAGAAATACCGTTATCTCCTAAATGCCGCTACGATGCTGGGGCAAGGGAAAAATGCATTCCAAGCCGAAATTGATACTCCTTGCGAAGCTGTTGACTTTTTACGTTTCAACTCCTACTATGCTTCTCAGATTTATTCGGAACACCCGCTTTCCGATAACACCACCATTAACCGTACCGAATATCGTTCTCTGGAAGGATTTGTTTACGCCGTTTCACCTTTTAATTTTACGGCTATTGCCTGTAATTTAAATATTGCTCCCGTATTGATGGGAAATGTAACTTTATGGAAGCCAGCTACAACCGCTATTCTATCGAACTATTACCTGATGCAGATTTATAAAGAAGCTGGAGTTCCCGACGGAGTGATCAATTTTTTACCAGGTAGCGGATCGGTTATCAGCGATACCATCTTCGCTTCTTCTCATTTTGCTGGTGTACATTTCACCGGAAGCACCAACACGTTCAACTCTTTCTGGAAAGCCATAGCAAACAACATGAATCGCTACATCAGTTACCCGAAAATCGTAGGGGAAACAGGGGGAAAAGATTTCATCTTTGCACATGCTTCGGCTAACGTCAAAGAATTGGCAGTTGCTATCGTACGCGGTTCTTATGAATACCAAGGTCAAAAATGTTCAGCTGCTTCACGCGCTTACATTCCAAAATCAATATGGCCCGAAACGTTACAATACATCCAAGAGATGATAGCCGAAATAAAAATGGGAGATGTACGAGATTTTTCCAATTTTGTCAATGCCGTGATCGATGAAAAATCATTCGACAATATTGTAGCTTATCTTGAAAGAGCCAAATCATCTTCAAAAGCAACCATTGTATTCGGAGGAAAAGCCGATAAATCAGTAGGTTATTTTATCGAACCTACTTTAATCCAAGCTTTAGACCCGCATTACGAAACCATGGAAGAAGAATTGTTTGGTCCCGTCATGACCGCTTATATATATGACGATGAAAACTATACCAGCACTTTGCACCTTTGCGATCAAACTTCCCCATACGCTCTTACTGGTTCCATTTTCGCTCAAGATCGTTATGCCATGTTAGAAGCTTTTGAAATATTGAAATATGCAGCAGGTAATTTCTATATCAACGATAAACCCACCGGTGCGGTGGTAGGGCAACAGCCATTCGGCGGTTCACGGGCTTCCGGTACCAACGACAAAGCCGGTAGCCATTTCAATCTGTTGCGTTGGGTTAACCCAAGGGTCATCAAAGAAACCTTGCTTCCAGCAACCGATTATCACTATCCTTTCTTAAAAAAATAACACCGAGGATGGCATGCTTGACGGCATGCCATATCCTGCGGGATTTACTTGTTTTTCCAAGAACAGTCAAACCGAAGAGAAATCTAATGGCAAGCAATCTACTTGGGAAGCGAAGCAATGATTTGTTTCTTAAATAAAGAGAAATCTATTTCCCAATGCAAAAAAAGGTAATTGGTTGGGAAAGGAAGTTTTGATTATGTTGAAAAAACAGCCCAATTATTTTTCAACATAAGAGAATATTGATTTATTCAAAAAACAACAATAAACTAAGTCATATGATTTTGGTCTATTCTTTTTTGTAAAAATATATACTAAAC
>JAVWBZ010000192.1:0-3691 GCA_036649255.1 Bacteroidales bacterium | reverse complement strand
ATAATGATTTTCCCCGATTGGATTTTTCACAATACCCATCCCTTACTTTTGAAAAACCCGACTTGGAGAACTTCCCCTGCTTAAATCTGGCTTATCATGCTTCTCAATTGGGTGGGAACATACCTTGTGTGATGAATGCGGCCAATGAAGTAGCCGTTGCACAGTTTTTACATGACCGGATAAAATTTAACGATATCCCTAAAATCATTGAACAAGCCCTTGAAAAGGCTGTTTATTGTAAGCCTGAATCTATTGAGGAATATCTTGAAGTGGACAAAGAAGTCAGAAGAAATTTAATACAATCAAAATAAAAAACTAACTTCGGAAAACTTTCAATTATTCCGAAGCCTTTGAAATTTCAAATTAAATAATCAAAAAAATACAACATGGGAATCACAACACAAGTAATCGGATTAATCGCGAGTTTGTCTATTTTAGTTTTTGTACACGAATTAGGACATTATATTTTTGCCAGAATATTTCATACGAGAGTGGATAAGTTTTATCTTTTTTTTAATCCTGGAATTTCTTTGATTAGGATGAAACAATGTGGAAATAAATGGCGTTTTAGCTTTTTTTCAAGCAAGGCACCTGAAGAATGGCAGGAATATCCAGACAATACCGAGTGGGGTTTGGGCTGGTTGCCGTTAGGCGGATACTGCTCCATTGCCGGCATGGTGGACGAAACGACCAAACCAGGTGATTTGCCGGAAGAACCACAACCGTGGGAATTTCGCTCAAAACCGGCATGGCAACGTTTTTTTATCATTATCGGAGGGGTTTTAATGAACTTTATTTCAGCCTTGATCATCTACGTAGCAGTGATGTTTAACTGGGGAGAAGAATATATTCCGATAGACAATGCCGTATACGGATTGCAATTTACCCAACCTGCTCTTAATATCGGATTTCAAAATGGAGATAAAATTATCTCTATCGACGGTAAAAAACCTGAAACGGTAGGTGATTTTGCCACCGATTTGCTGATAGAAGGGGTGAGTAAGGTGCAAGTTCTTAGAGATGGGCAAATGGTGACAATTGACATTCCTAAAAATTTTGGACAACAAGTGCTGGCTGCCGGCGAAAACGGAAGTTTTTGCCAATATAATTTTCCCTTTGTAGTGGATGTCGTGATGGAAGATCATCCGGCTTCCAGGGCAGGATTGCAGAAAGGCGACAGCTTGGTGGCCATCAATGGAATTGAACTGTTTTCTTTCTTTGATTTTCAAAAAGTGTTAGAGGAAAATAAAAATAAAGATCTGCTACTCTCTTATTATCGGAACGATAGCCTATATCAAACGGCAGTTCATTTAGGAGAAGATGGTAAATTAGGAGTTTATAACGTCAACCCGGCGGGTTATTTTCAAACGAAAAAAGTAGATTACGGCTTTTTTGAATCTATTCCAGTAGGTATTTCAAAGGGTGTCAATACATTAGGAATGTATGTGAAACAATTTAAATTAATCTTTACCAAAGAAGGAGCTTCGCAATTGGGAGGATTCGGTACCATCGGAAGCATTTTCCCAAAAACATGGGACTGGGAAAGATTTTGGAATACGACCGCTTTCCTGGGCATTATCTTGGCTTTTATGAATATTATTCCGATCCCTGCATTGGATGGAGGTTATTTGTTATTTATTATAGTAGAGATGATTAGTGGACGAAAACCAAGTGATAAATTTATTGGATATGCCAATACTGTGGGATTTAGTTTACTGATTATTTTATTGCTTTATGCCAACGGAATGGATATCTTTAGAGCTTTTTTCAAGTAAAAAGCAAGCCTCCATTTTAGAAATAAAAATTCTTGATGAGAACATCCTTTATACCGAAATTCGACTATTTTTTCAATAATACGGTGGATATATCGAAAAAGGCATCCTCAATTGGGCATACTTTTTTTTCTCGTTCTAACCAGATCGTATGGGTGCCGTTTAATTTCGTAAACATTCCCATCATTTTAATTTTTCCGTCGTTTTGCGTCAAAACTTAAAGAGTAGATGATGAGGTTGCAAGTCTTCTGTTAAAATATTTTGGACTCCTTTTAATTGAAAATAAAAAAACCATTTTTTTGATGCCCCTTCGCCTCTTCTCTTCGTTGCTTCGATTCAGTCTTGTGTTTATTTACGGCTTCTTCTTATTGATTTTCATTTTATTACATCCGGCTTCGGGTTGCGCTTTCTGTTTCTATCTTTAGTTTTGTAACTTCAAAAACCTTGATCTTTGAGAATGTTGAAAAGTGTATTTTTGTACTAGAAGTTCGTAGTAGAAAGATTAACCGTCAACGGAGGGTGAACTATCGATGCAACCTTTCCTGCTGTGTATCTACTTCAATTCTTATCAACGGATAGGGGGTAAAACTTATTGGCTCTATGCTTTCATTTTTTTCAATGATATAAAGCGGAATAAATCTTGTAAATCAATACAATATAATATCATCATCACAAAAATCAATCATACCTGACTTTTAATCAATAAGAATTAACTTGTGAGATTCTATTTGATGCCTAGTGGTAATTCGAATGAGATAAATTCCGGAGGGAAAATTTTGAAGGTGGAGCGATATTTTTGTTTTTTTATTTTGATTATCAATGTTTTGCATTAATTGTCCAAGGGGGTTGTAAATATCGATTTGTATCATATTTTCTCCTTCTATCGATACATTACTTTGGGTTGGGTTTGGATATAGCTTACAATTTTGTGTATAGGGGTATGTTGCAATTCCAATGGCAGGTGGCATAACTCCGTTAAAAAAAGAAAGTCCTCCGGCAAAATTTCCTACTGCCAGATCGGGATATCCGTTTTGATTGAGTTCCGTTACTCCAACCCCGATTCGGATCCCTTCGATTATTTCATTAAAGCTATTGCCAAATGTTTCAAAGAGGGTTGCTACCAGTTCGAAAGAACCGGAAAGGTTGTGGTCGATATTTTTGTAATAATAAATCTTACCTTGTTCGCTTCCACAAAATAAAACTGTTTCGTTACGGTTGTTTTTAAAAAAACAGGGAGTTGAATAGCCAAAATAAGAGAGGCTAAAATCGCGTACATCTACGTTTCCTAAAGTTGGAGTGATCAGTTCAAACTGAAGTGAAGAGCTTGTGGAGTTATTTTTATAATAGGCAATTTGGCCTCTCCGATTTCCGATAAGCAAATCCAGTTTCCCGTCTCCGTCAAGATCAAACAGCTGTGGAGTGCTGTAATTACCTACATGGATATCGGCAAATGAGTTATCGGGAACGGTAAAAGGATAGTGAGAAAAATAAAGCAGATTTCCGTCACTATTACCGCAGATCAATTCGGGTTCTCCGTTTCCGTCCAAATCTCCGAAAGCAGGGTAGAGCGCCTTGTAGTTGTATTGTTTTAAATTGCCAAAATCAGTGGTGATTAATTTGAATTTCGGTTCGGTTGTAGTTCCTGTGTTTCTATAGTAGGCAATGGAAGAGGCATAATAGGAATTTAAAAAACCGTTGACATAATTCGAACTGTCGTAAATTCCATAATTGCCAATGAACATATCTTGCAGTCCGTCATGATCCCAATCGTAGAAAAGGGGATATGCTCCACTTCCGGCGTCAATCATTTCTTCCTGTAAAAAGGAGGTTGTTTGCAATGTGTACATATTCAGAAGTTCATCGAATTGATAACACCATACACTTTGCAGGTTTTGCGATTTGGTTAACGAAGGGTCGGA
>JAVWBZ010000191.1:0-3694 GCA_036649255.1 Bacteroidales bacterium | reverse complement strand
TATACCACCGTGGCGGTAGAGCGTACTTTGTGCCGCTTGATTGGAATTGACGGAATAGACCAACATGATGTTCCGCTTCCGAATGTTGTAGTAAACGATATTCATGAAAAGGGATTGTTAAATCAAGGGGTCTTATATTATATTGGAAATGCCATGATTGAAACAGGATTCACTCCGCAAATCATTGCCGAGAAGATGGCACAAGGCGAATTAGATATTACCCGTTTGAAAATCAATTCATTGGAGATGATTCAAAAAACGATTCATCCTTATATTCAAGCTTGTATGGAACGTATCAGTCAAAACGTAGCCCGCCGCAATGAATACTTAAATAATATAGGAGAAGGCTCAAAACCTTATATTTACGTGATTGTTGCCACCGGAAATATTTATGAAGATGTAGTACAGGCTCAAGCAGCCGCCCGTCAGGGGGCCGACATCATCGCTGTGATTAGAACAACCGGTCAAAGTTTGCTTGACTACGTACCTTACGGGGCTACTACCGAAGGTTTCGGAGGCACCTTTGCCACGCAGGAAAATTTCCGTATTATGCGAAAAGCCTTAGATGAGGTAGGTGAAGAAATAGGTCGTTATATTCGCTTGTGCAACTATTGTTCAGGGCTATGCATGCCGGAAATTGCCGCCATGGGCGCACTTGAACGCTTAGACGTCATGTTGAACGATGCCTTATACGGCATTTTATTCCGCGACATCAACCCTCAACGCACTTTAGTTGATCAATATTTTTCGCGTATTATCAATGGTTTTGCCGGTGTTATCATCAACACAGGTGAAGACAACTACCTGACCACTGCCGATGCCTTTGACCAAGCCCATACTGTACTGGCCTCCGACTTAATCAACGAACAATTGGCTTTATTAGCTGGCATGCCCGAAGAACAAATGGGATTGGGACACGCTTTTGAAATGAATCCGGAGTTAGAAAATGGTTTCTTATACGAATTGGCACAAGCTCAAATGACACGTGAAATTTTCCCCAAAGCACCTCTAAAATATATGCCTCCCACGAAATTCATGACCGGGAATATTTTCAAAGGTCAAATTCAAGATGCTTTGTTTAACGAAATCGCCATTTGGACTGGTCAGGGACTTCAATTATTAGGGATGATCACCGAAGCCATTCATACTCCTTTCATGAGCGATCGTTATTTGGCCATCGAAAATGCCAAATATATTTTCAGCAATATGAAAAACATTGGAGATGAAGTTGAGTTTAAAGAAGGCGGGATCATTCGTCAACGTGCCGAAAAAGTACTGACTGATGCACATCAACTATTGGAAGCCATGGTACAAGAAGGACTTTTCGAAGCATTGGAAAAAGGGCTTTTCGCCGACATTAAACGTTCCAAAACAGGCGGAAAAGGATTGAACGGTGTGGTAGCCAAATCGGAAAACTACTTCAATCCCTTTATCTCTTTAATGAAGGGAAATAAATAAATATCAAAACAAGTAACCTTTAAATACACAATAGAAATGAGTGGCGGATTATATTCAATAGATCAAAAAGATTTTGATCAAACGTTAGACTTAACTCAAATAAAACCTTACGGTGATACCATGAACGACGGTAAAACTCAATTAAGTTTTACTTTGCCGGTTCCTTGTGGCGACGAAGCCGTAGAAGCAGCCAAACAACTGATGAAAAAAATGGGGTTTGAAAACCCACAAGTGGTTTATTATAAAGAATTAACCAAAGGATTTACTTTTGTAAATTGTTACGGATCCTGTACACATACCATTGATTATACCGGTATTCATGTACCTAAAGTAGAATCTACCGTATGGGACATGAAAGAGACCGATGAATTTATCAAGGAACATATCGGACGTAAAATTGTAGTGATAGGAGCCAGTACCGGCACTGATTCTCACACCGTGGGAATTGATGCTATTATGAATATGAAAGGGTATGCCGGTCACTATGGGATTGAAAGATATGAGATGTTCGAAGCGCTCAATATGGGAAGTCAAATTCCCAATGAAGATTTTATTGCCAAAGCGATCGAATTGAAAGCCGATGCGCTTTTGGTTTCTCAAACGGTAACCCAGAAAGATGTACACATTAAAAACTTGATTGAACTGGTTGAAATGTTAGAAGCCGAAGGACTGCGCGACAAAATTATTTTGGCTTGCGGAGGTCCCCGTATTACGCATGAATTGGCGAAAGAATTGGGCTATGACGCCGGTTTCAGCATGAACTCTTATGCCGACGATGTGGCTTCCTATCTGGCACAAGAAATGGACAGACGAATTAATCGTTAAAAACAAGTAGTTAAAAAAAGATGTAATTTTATTTATCGTTCTTATAATCAGTATTTTAAATAAAAAATTATGGATAAAAATCAAATTAGAGAAGTTATTGCCAAAAGAGTTGCTCTGGAACTCCACGACGGCGATGTAGTAAATTTAGGAATAGGATTACCCACTTTGGTACCTAATTATTTAGCCAAAGAGGTACGCGTTATTTTACAATCTGAAAATGGTTTGCTGGGAATGGGAACAACACCTGTCGCAGGGGAAGAGGATGAAAATCTGGTAAATGCTGGCGGTGGTTACATTACAGCAACACCGGAAGCTTCTAGTTTCAGTTCCGCAAACTCCTTCTGCATTATTCGTGGAGGTCATGTAAACGCAACCATTTTAGGGGCCATGCAAGTAGATGAAAACGGCGACTTAGCCAACTGGATGATCCCTGGAAAATTAACGCCCGGTATGGGAGGAGCCATGGATTTATTGGTAGGAGCTCGTAAAGTAATTCTTGCCATGGAACATACAGCCAAAGGAAATCCAAAAATTTTAAAGAAGTGCACCCTCCCTCTTACGGCCAAAGGACAGGTAAACCTTATTGTAACCGAAATGGGAGTGATGGAAGTTACCCCTGAAGGAATTGTATTAAAAGAGATTCATCCCGAATTTACGGTTGACGAAGTACAAGCTGCTACAGAAGCCACTTTAATCATTGCAAAAGATCTAAAACCAATGGCCGTTTAACGCCGCAAACACCTCTCTTTGATGAGATTGCTATGGCTGTATTATCAAAATTAAACAGAAAAATCAAGAGTAGAAGAGTAACTTAAAACAACTGATATTCAATGTATCAGTTGTTTTTTTATGATAACATCGAAAGGTTTTAACTATTTTAGATATTGTTCATCGTTTTTTACTCAGAAGCAACTCTCAGTGGTGGAAAATTTGATCTGTTTCTTTTCCTCTGTTAATTTCATGAAACACACAAATCCACCAAATTCAAATCTTCACCACTTTTAATAAATTTCAAAACCTTCTCTCAATTTATTAGAACTTTCAAAGCCACTTCCGTTGTTAATCTTTAAGCTGATGTGGCCGAACCCATCTCACTCTCCCGATAACACAACCGTTCACCGCTCTGGTCATACACCAACAGCGATACAAAAATCCCCACCAAATAGTTCTGACTGTCTGGGTAATAACTAATCTCCGATCTGGAGATCATCACTGTTATAAACCATATTATAATCGTCAACATAAACTGTTACATTCTCGAAAATCGCATGTTCGTAGGTTTTACGGGAATTATCTGTGCAATGGCATTTTCCTAAAAAATTAATGAGAGAATTAACAGGAAATACTCCAAAGTACAACCCAAAAAGATCAGTTTTAAAAAACCGAAATGATATTTTTTCATTTTTTTGGG
>JAVWBZ010000190.1:0-3733 GCA_036649255.1 Bacteroidales bacterium | reverse complement strand
GGTCAAATAGAGCTTTTTAAGATGATTGGCAATGACTTTGCTTAATTCGCTTCTTTCCAACGAAGGATAAGTGGAAATTGTTTTAATGATTTTATCTATATTACGACCGTAAGTTCTGTAAGTAATGGTGTTTTTATTGTATTCTGGTTTTTCAAATATAATATTTTCTTTCTCCGGTACTGGTATTGGAAAAGGAGCATCAACCACCAATTGATAATTTGACATGATAAACAAATGGTCCCATAATTTGTGCCAATAATCCAAAGACTCTTTTTGCTTTTTAGGATCTCCGTTTTCTTTGGCTTCCGGATTAATTTGAGACATCACTCTCACAATTGCTTTGGCCGATTCTGTCCGTTTTTCATCGCTTTCTATTTTCAGAGCTTCTTCAATCATTTTTTGAACATTGCGACCGTACTCTTTAATCATGAGCTGATTTCGTTTAGTGTTGTATTCTAACATATATGCTTTTTTAGGTTTGCAAAAATAATAAAAAATTAATACTCCAATTCAGACACTCTTTTTTCCTTATTTCTGATAAAAGCCACCATGGGCTTGTTTTCAATATTAATAGTGTAGAATGTTTCCAAAGGAGGCCATATTCCGTTTTTTAATTGGTAAGGAGGAATTTCGGTAGCGTAAGAGATATAATAATCCCAATCATACGTATATCGTTCTTCGTAATCACCATATTTTAGGCTCATAAACTGATTCTCTTTTTTGAAAAAATAAGAACAGGCTGAAGTTCCATTAGTTGCTATTAAAATAGAGTCGCTTTCTGTGTGGTTTCTGATGTCATGATTCAAAGCATAGTTAATTAACCATTGTGATGCTTTTTTGTTTACTTGCTGGGTAGCATCCAATTCATATTTCCAATAAGCATTGTAAATACCTCCCGATATTTCATTGAAATAGATAAAAGAGAGAGGCCGGTTCAGTATACTGTGACGTATTGGCATAAAAGTCAGTAAAAAAGTGATGCCGATAATCACGGCATTGGTGTATCGATCGTTTACTTTTCTTAAAATAGCTTCCAAACCACTTACCGAGAGTAAAATAAAAAGAGGATACAGCGTATAGATAATACTCCAGAGAATATCCGCATTGAGATAAATTTCTGAAAATTTTGAAATTAAGTAAAAAAAAGAAAAAAGTAATAGGAAAACGACGAATGGTTTCAGCTTTTTTAAAACAGTTCTAAAGTAGAAGAAAAAAAGAAAAAATCCGATTAGACATACAAAAGGAGTGGTAATGAAAAGGTATTTAATGAGCATATAGGAAGGAAAATGATCTTGTGAAATAATTTCTCCTTCAAAGGTTTGAGGACGCGGAATTTCAAAATGATTAAACAGTAAAATGGCCTGACCAGGTGTGGGCAAATCTTTTGATACGATATTCCCGAGGTAAATTTTATTAACCACGTAAACCACAATGGTAATGCAGATTAAAATGACAAGGAGCAAAGATAAATTGGATATGTATGATTTGGAAAAAAATTGTTTGATGGGATTATTGAGAAGAAAATAGATAATAGAGAATAGGAAAAGAAAGCCTATTAAAATGAATCCAGCACTGGAATTTGTGGTGGCAACGATCATAGATAAGGTGATGAATAAGCATCTTTTCCATTTGATGAGCGGAAGTTCTTTGCAGAATAGATAAAATTGAAATAGACAGATGATAAAGGCCAGTGTAAAAGTGATATCGGTGATATTCCCAAATGAAAAATATAAAAAACGGGGAGAAATAAAGAGAAAAAGTGCACTGAAAAAAGCAGCTCGCCAACAGAAAAGTTTGAAGGCAAAAAAACTGACGGCAAGAATAATAAACCAACCCAAAACAGAACTGACAATGTGTTTTAGAAGAAAAATATCTTGACAACCGAATTTTGTTCCAATGCTATATATTAGGATGTCAGCTGATTGTCCTTGTGAGTTGAGTGGAGCAATGTTGCGATAAGAAATGTCTCCGTTTTGGAGATCGTTATAAATAGCTTCAGAATAGTTGTTTTGTGTAATTTCTCTATCCGAAATGCCTACTTTGATACTCATAAAAGGCATGATCAATAAAAAGGCCATCATTAAAGTAGCATAAAGATATTTATAAATGTCATCTTTGCTCTTTAAAGAAAAGGTAAGATCGGGTTGATGGATGGTATAATGTAATTTTTTCCCGGATGTTTTTTGAAAATGCAAGTTCATGACTTCATTTTTAAAAATACTGCCAGTATAAGAACAGGTATCACAAAATCGAAGCAAAAGAGTTTGAAGCTTATGCCAATAATCAATCAATAAATTTTTCATTGTGCAAAGGGATAATTTTTCTGGATGAAAGAACTGCTATTAGTTCCCATATTGAAAAGTAAATCAATGATAGATAAATTGGGAATGAAGCCAAATTTACTGTCAAATACTTGAGAATAAGAATTTTCTGAATAAAATGGATAGTTTTGAAAAAAGGCATTTTTGGGATGGATGATCTTGCGTGCATCTATCGTATTAGGGACATTTTCCCGGTATTCAGTGGTAAATCGATAGGGAATGTCTAACTTTAGCAATTTTAGCAAAATATTGATCAATTCCATATTAAAATCAAATAAGTAAGGGTATTGTTTTTGATAAAAAGGCTTTATATAATCTTGATAATAAAGAAAAAATGGGCTATTATTATAGGCCGACTCAATGGTTTTCCAATGATTTCGTTGCCATGGCGTCTTATAATCTATTTTCACCTCTTTAATTAACATTTTGTTTTGTTGATGACAAATAGGAATGCTCAACTGATTTATTCCATTCGCAGTTAAAAGGATGGTTCGATTGCGATAAGATTGTTTACAATAATATTCATGTTTTTCAATAGAAACATCCCCGTTGGATAATAATACAAAATATTCTACAGGAGGTAAATATGCAACGGAAAGAAGAACGTGAGGTTTCACAAGATTATTTTATAATCATTATTTTAGCTTTATAAATATGTTTTTTACATACTATTTCTATAAAATAGAGTCCGTTATTCAACTGTTTAAGATCCAAGTTAAAAGAAGAGGCAAGGGGAGTGGATTGTGCATATACCAACTGTCCCATTTGATTATATACGTTTACAATTCCGGTATAATCAACAAAATTGCCAGAGATGGAAATGTTGTCACCTGAAGAAGGATTGGGAAAAACCTGAAGTTCTTGAATGGCATTGTTATGTTTTTCAATTTCTACCATGCCGCTGTAGGTCATTCCTTGAATAGAGGTTACTCCGGTATTATCGGGATCCAACCAAGGTTTTAACCTTCTTTGTACATTTGGGTGGTTGTTGTTATTCCAAGAATAGGAAATTTTTCCATAATAATCTTTTCCATAAAGAGCATCACATCCACTGGAACCGAAACTTAAAGATCCTACAATTAAACCGTTGGCATTGTAAAGAGGAGAGCCAGACGATCCTTTTTCGGTAACCCCTTTATTGTTGGGACCGGTAATCCAGTTTACACCCCAATATTTGCTGTAAGAACCGGCTCCTGAGAAAACAGAATTGGGAATACTTATTTTTTTGAAATCCCCGCCGGGATGATGAATAGCGGATCCCGCGCTTGGAGTCCCTCCGGAGATGTCCCAACCTGAGAAATAAATGCTGTCGCGGTAAGTATCTTTTAAGTTTCCTGTTATTTTCATAAGTAAAAAGTCGGAGCTGCTGCTCATGGTGTCGTGGGCGACTAATACACCGCCGCTGGCACTAT
>JAVWBZ010000189.1:0-3743 GCA_036649255.1 Bacteroidales bacterium | reverse complement strand
CCAATAGTTTTTCTACAAGTGATAACAAAAAATATCATATTTCGGTAAATAGATGAAAACCGGGGAGCCGTAAAAATGAGAAGAGTCATGTTATTCTTGAAAAAAACAGCAATATATGAGGTGATAAACAACTTTATGATTGATTATCACCATTATGGTGATCTATATAACTTCTCAGCCCATTATGGTTCCTGCCTCTATTTCTGAGAACAATAGTATAACTTTACGTGAAACTTATTTTCTGCATTTTTACTTTCAAAAGAAATTATATGAAAAAAAAATTCTGAGTTGCTTACCTAATGTAAAACCCTTGAATACAGAACATCAATAATATTTAATCAAAGAAAGGAGAAGTCTATCAATAATACTTTTACAGATGATAGGTGAGCTATTGAGTAAAATGGGATGGAATATTGATCATTCTAAACCTAAATCCAAAGGTGTAACCAACCACTTAAACAATCCGCAACCTATGCACTGGCGGGCAAATTGTAAAAAGAGTAATGTATATTAATCTCCTGATCCTGTCAAAGTGTTGTGTTAGTTTGACAAGATTTTTTTAGAACCGTCAATTATTCAATAATTGGACGATTTTTATTTTATTAAACTTGGTTTATTTCATGAAATTATAGATGGATTTAGGTTGTCGTAAAGTGGTATATAGATATCAACAATTATTGTAGTGGTTTAATTACTTCTATTATTTCCGGAAAATCGATTCCCAATTTTTGGATATGATCAATCATAGGGACTCCATTGCTGTTCCATCCTCTACGTTTGTAAACAGCATCTTTTAAAAGTTCGAATTGTTTTTCACGGTATTGGCGAAGTGCAACCATTTTTTCTTCAGTACTTTTATTGGTGATATCAAATCCAACCTTTTCCATCAATTGTTTGTCGTAGCGTTCTTGTCTGCTTTCGCATTCTTCTTTTGTGACAGGGCCTGCTGCTCTGTAGGGTTGATAATCATCTTTACGTAAACCTTTGCCGTAACGAATATTAAAAATTCTTTGATAATTATAAACTCTTTCCGATTGAAGAATCATTTCCTGTTTATCGAAATTATTTCCTGTAACGGATTTATAAATGGTTACATAATTATCAACGTGTTCAGGTACTTTTGCCGGTTTGTCGGTTTCGGAATTGTTGCCCGGTTCAATGTCATTCCATGGTAATTTGCAAAGTCCTTGTAATCCGAACCATGTTCTAAACATCGGGAAATAGTGCAATGCTTCGGCTTTGTCTTCAAAGGTAGGAATATGATTATTGACCATATCCATGAAAATTAGCCAGGCTTCGTCGTGTTGTGCTCCTTTGTTGGTAATGGCATAACCTCCCTGTTGAGCCAGCGACTCTTTAGAAATATATTCCGAATATTCCAATCCTTTAGATTCCATGCCAATATCTTCAATAAATTGAGGATCACCCCATCCGTTTTGGATAAATAGATCTTTCATTTTACGAATACCTAAACCTGCGATGATTCCAAATCCTTCCCCTCTCGAAAGTTGATGCATACATTCCAGATTAGCTTCCCAATTGCCCCAATTTAATTCCAAACCTCCGGTACGTTCCTTATTTAGAACTCCGGCTTCATAACATTCCATGACGAAGGCCATCAAAGTTCCCCAAGTAATGGTACAAATTCCATAAGTGTCGCAATAAAAATTCAGTTCAATAATCGGTTTTGGGTCAAAAATGCCACAATTGGAACCCAATCCGGCCGCATTTTCATATTCGGAACCTTCTACCAATACCTTTTTCCCTTTATAAGGTCCTGTTTGGAGTTCAAACCCATCAACTCCCTTGGCACAACTCATGTTACAACCAATCCAACAGCCATCGGGAACATTTTGAGTAAAATAAGATTTGAAAACATCGCTGTGCATTTTTTCGGCACCCTCCCATGTTCCATACTTAAAATTAAAACAGGGAAGAAGATCGTAATCACTCATAATATAATATTGGTAAGGTGAACGGTTCCTTTGGCACGCATTTCACATTGAGAGTTGTCTAATTCTCTCATTTCCTTGTTGAAACGTTGTCCTTGTTCGCTGATGGCTTCTAAATTTACAACATTATTTCGATTGATGATATTGCCCTTGATTTTGGCAACAATAGCCAATATTTTCTTATCTCTTAATACAGTTCCACAGCCTCCACGACCGGCTTGCTTCAGACGGGCTTCTTTTCTCTTGTTATCGTAGAAACTGAAGTTCAACATTCCAATCAGAGAATGGTCGGCGGCACTTCCGGCACTGACTACCGAAACATTTTTTAAATCTTTATCATCATCCGCAAAAGCGTGATGTAGTTCCTGTGCCAAAATGTGATTGTCGACAGTTTCGTTGTTGGTTTCATAAATACCTATACTATAATTAGTTTCATCTATCAAAATGATAACATCTTGCTTCGCTTTTCCTGTAATGGAGAGGGAATCAAAACCACAAAATTTGAGAAATGGTCCGAAATGTCCGCCTACATTGCTGTCAATGGGGATTTCGGTTTGAGGAGAAAGTGTTACAACCAAAGATTTACCGGTACCCGAATATTGGATAATGCCACAATAGGACCGGTATTGATAGTTAGGGTATTTTCCGGATCGTCCCATATAGAGGTGGTTTCATTCTACAATAACTTTAAGCCGAACCCTTTTCCTCCTATAAATTTTTGTTTCATTTCTTTGGAGACAGTTTTTTCATAAAGTTTATTGTTATTCAAATTAATGTGGAACGTTCTGTTATTGTGGCCTTTTTCGATAGGATTCCATTGATAATACCATTCAGCCCATATTTGTGACGGTTTTTAAATGTTTGAGTACTCATAGTGAATTTATTTTTTCTTACGCTAGTAAAGATAAGAAATTTTAGAAAAATAGCCAAACCATGGTCTGTTCTCATAACAATTTTCATTTTTTTGCTTGTTATTTATAACAATTCTTTTACTTAATTGTTTCTCAAACAGAAAAATAGAGAACCAAGCAACAAAAAGCAAATTGGTTCGTCTATGCAAAGATGAATAAAATAAAGTATTAATTAAAATCAAAAAAAATGAAAACATTTTTATCTCAAATCAGATTATCTTTTGTGAAAACTATTTTATGTTTAACGCTCTTTTTGCCCGTTGTCTTGAATGCGGCTATTGTAAGCGGAACCATTGGCAATGCCACTTTTTACGATTGGGACAACAACATTTCTGTGGTGTATGGATTGGATTTTAACAATGATGCAACCAATGAATTTGCTATTTCCAATTTAGCTTTTGATGTTGAATTTGTAAATACTTATCTTAGATTTGCTTATGTGGACAACGGAGCCAATATTTGGACAAATGGAACTTTGGAAACTCAAGGGTGGGATCAGGTACATTCGGTTCCTTACAATACTTTGATTGGAGCTGGAGCAAACTGGGGTGCTCAAGGAGATGCTTATTTGATTGATATGGGGACTTCTTCTTCATTGTTGCCTGTTAATCAAGATTGTTATTTAGGTTTCCGTTTCATAATCGGCACTCAAATTCATTATGGATGGGCTCAAGTAAGGGTAACGGGAAATGCAACCTCCGGTTTTAATGCTCAATGGATTGCATGTGCCTACGAATCGACTCCAAATACAGCTATTGCAGCTGGTGCTACCAGTGACGTTGGAATTGGAGAGTTTGCCCATTCCAATGTGAGTATATATCCTAATCCTGCTACTCAGTATGTGGTTCTTCAGGGAGAATATGATCAAAATAAAGAAAAT
>JAVWBZ010000188.1:0-3775 GCA_036649255.1 Bacteroidales bacterium | reverse complement strand
GGAGATGCCTGTGTAACAGGGCTGTAGGGGGCACTCAAGTCAGTTGGCGGAGCCCATTGGTAATGATATTCAATATCTTGATAATCAGTTGCATACAGTGTTAATTGGTCGCCGGCTAAAATTCTATTTTTTGAACTCCATACTTCCAGTTCAGACGGGAAGGAGGAGGTTCGTTTTTGGACTTGCACCTCACCAGAGGCCCTACAACCGAATGGATTGGTTATCGTTACCGTATAAGTGGCATTGCCCGGCGGATTTATAACAGGGGTTGCACTCTGACTTCCGCTTACAATCCACACTTCGGGGGCCCACTGATAGGTGCATCCTTCTGGAGCATTCACACCTATCGAAATGGTTATGTTTTCTTCAAAACAGATGGTAAAAGAGGGGGTTTCAGTTATTTCAACAGACGAAACATAAACCGTAGCTTGCCCTGTAATGATGCATTGTGCGCCTCTTATTTTTACATAATAAGTGGTTGTAACAGATGGCGAAATCGTTAATACTGTTTGCAAAAGATCGGTATTGATAATGGTATTAAAACTTGGATCTGTTGACCAAATTACTGATTGAATGGTGCCTTCCGAAGAGACTATCGACAGTACTGCGCTGTCGCCCAGACAAATGGTGGTATCGGACAAAGAGGCAATGCTCAAATAGGATACTTCGATTTTTTGCAATAGTGTGTCTGAACAGAATTGATTGCCCACAATCAATGTATAGATGGTAGTAGTATCGGGATATGCAATCGGATTAGAAATATCGGAATTACTTAAAAAGAGGTTAGGAGTCCAGTTGTAGGTAATGTCAGGATTGCCACTGGGCGGAATGCCTATTTGCACAAAATCTCCATTACACATATTTTTAGTAGCCAGTGTGTCAGTAGAATTGGTAAGTACCAGTAAAGTTTTGATCAATGTATCGGCAAAATTACAACTTCCCATATCAGACACAATCAACATCACATCATATAATCCTCCTTCGCTGTATGTATGAACAGGCGATATTTCAGTAGAGTTGGTTCCATCACCAAAATCCCAGTAAAAAGAAGTTTGTGAACCAATGGTTTGCGAATGATTTGCCAATGATATAGTAGCAGGAGTACAAACGGTATTGGGCATATCAAATTCGGCAATGACCAGTGGTAGGTTAAAATCCAATTTAATCACTCCCAAATTACAGTTGGTACTTCCGTTTATTCTCGACCATGCACCCGGCGTGGTGGGGAAATGGTCATCACCTCCGCACCCAGCGCAAACGGCCTGATAAATTCGTCCCTTGTTATCAAACCGGCTGGTTCCGCCATCTACATGTTCGTCAGAGAAAGGGCTTCCAAAATAGGTTCCGTATACCAATGAAGAGGCATCATCACTGATGCAGATAAAATAGTAATCGTTGTTGTCGGTGGTGCTTTGAAAAGCATCGGCGGTAATTGGCAAGCCACTGGTACCGCCAAATCCATTGATGCGGTTGCTTCCCCATCCCGACATGTAAATATTTTGGCACAAATCCACCAACAGGGGAAATGTCAGGTCCGCCATTTCCGGTACCGAAAGTAGTGGACCAAATAATGGTATCCAATAGTGGAGAAAATTTGGTGATGAATTGCCCTCCGCTCAGGATATACCAAGGGGCATTTTCGATCCAAGCACTGCCAGTGGCATCGGTTTGTCCATATACATGGGGAAAATCTGCGCGATTGCTTTTAACCAAATAAGTTTGATCATATCCCGATTTTCCGAAATAGGTAGCCTGCAACAGTTGATTTCCATTTTTACTAATGTGAGCGATAAAACCGTCGGCACTTCCCCCACCATAAGTTGTTTGATAAGCATTTTGAGTAATCGGCAAATTAAGTGAATTGGTGCCTCCGCATATATAGAGACTCTGATCACTTGATAATTCAATGCTATAACCTGCTTCTTGACCATTTCCTCCATAGTAGGAACTCCATATCATATTGGTCAGATTGTGATTCATTTTGAGTATACAAGCTTCTTTTCCGCCATTGTTTAAAGGTTGGAAAACACCCGAAGTAACAGGAAAATCGGTTGAAAAAGTACAACTTACTACATAAACGTTGCTGTTTTTATCAATGACAATTTCTCCGCGATTATCGTCGGCATAATTTTTACACAAAGGTTGCCCCGTATTCAGACCATCATTTCCACTGCCTCCAATGTAAGTAGAGGCCAACAAAGTGGTTCCATCTTGATTAAACTTGGATATAATCATATCGGAACCGTTTACAAAAACTTTACGTGTTGACAACACAACACGACTTCCTCCATGAAAGGAAGTATCGTATGCATTTGGTGTAACAGGGAAGTCGGCCGATCCTGTTGTTCCATACAAGTATAGCTCATTATTTCCATTGACAAACATGCTATGCGGCATATCAATATCTGTTCCTCCCAAATAGGTAGAATAATGTAAAAAACTTCCCAATGCATCAAATTTAGAAATGGCAATATCGCAATCTCCGCCTGCAAAATTAACTTGAAAAGCACCTACCGTGATAGGATAACCCACATTGTGCACGATTCCCCCACCATACAAATTTCCCGCCAAATCATAGGTTGCGGTGTATCCCCAATTATCGGCCGAAGAACCACTATAGGAAGAGAAAATCAAGGTAGGATCTATCGTTAAAGGTAGAGAAGTATCATAATGTCCTAATTGAAAAGCAACCTCGTCTTTACGAAGAATATAATGGCATTCAACCGATAAGGTGTCCCCTTGTTCGTTGATTTGATAAGCAATAGGTTTCAATTCCATCACCTGTCCAACTTCAAGTCCCACTATTAATTCTTCTTTTTGTAAAGTCAAATTTTTAACTCCTTCGTAACGAAGTCTAATATCGTTTGGATTTCCTCCGACTTTCACCACAAATTCATATTTTAAGTACTGTTCTTGCTGGTAAAACTGCAAATTGATCTCATTATACAGATTTTCATACACAATAGAATGATAAACAGGTACTTTGGAAGCCCATTTGTTTTGATCTTTTCCAATAAAATAATTTTGATAATAAGAAGTTTGTTCGGTACCTCTCACTTGTACCATTTCATTTCCTCCCATAAAATGAACTTTATAGGCCGATCCATTGATGATACCAGAATGCTGAATTGTTGGATTTACTTTGGTTTGGTAAAAATCATGCAATTGTTTTCCATTTAAAATGGCATACGTGATACAATTTTGTTCGGCAAAAACGGCACCATTGCTTAATTTGGCCTTAAAAAGTACTGCATTGTCCCATTGTTGCCTATTTTCAACAAATTCAATCTCTTTCACCAATAACGTATCTTTTTTATGACCATATCCCGTTTGAAGGACAAGACAGAGTAAAAAAAGGATGAACAATCTTTGCATAAAACAAATTTATAAAATGAAGCTCGCAAAGTTACATGAATTTTAATTCATTTTATATGTATTTTTGCAAAAAAAAATTCCATGCTCTCATTTTACTCGAAATATTTGGAAAATGCTGTCAATGAAATTGCAAAGCTGCCCGGAATAGGTAAGCGAACAGCATTGCGTTTGACATTACATCTTATCAAAACTCCAGCGGAGGAGGTTCAGTTGTTAACTGATTCTATTTCGCGCCTTAAAACGAGTCTTTATTATTGTAAGGAGTGTTATAATATTTCCGACAAAGAGTGCTGTGAAATATGTCAACACCCTAAGCGTAACAAACAGATTATATGTGTTGTACAAGATATAAGAGATATAATTGCCATAGAAAATACGCATCAGTACGGAGGCGTATATC
>JAVWBZ010000187.1:0-3781 GCA_036649255.1 Bacteroidales bacterium | reverse complement strand
ATTTGAGCACAATCAATCCGATGGTGCCTGAAATGACAGATCCCATAATGATGCCAAATTTGGCGGAATTTAAGTATAACAGGCTGTCGGCAAAGGCAAGATTGGCAATAAATAGAGACATGGTGAAACCCACTCCCGACAGGATGGCAATACCCAAGAGATGGGTGAAATTTACATTTTCGGGCAATGCTGCTATTTTGAATTTGATGCTAAGCAGGGAGAAGAGGAAAACGCCTATTGTTTTTCCTGCAAAGAGTGCGAGCAGGATGCTGACGGCCAAATAAAAATTGATGTCGGCGCTATTTGTAAAGGTGACTCCGGCATTGGCAAAGGCAAAAATGGGGATGATAAAATAGGCTACCCAGTAGTGAAGTTTATGTTCCATGTGTTGTAAGGGCGATTGTACTTTGCTTGTCCAATCCTCAAGATTATCGATTTCTTCAATTTGTTCGTTGGTCAACACAGGATGTTCGTTGGTATTACTGGGCAATGTAATTTTATTCACTATCTGTTTTAACTTTTCGGCATAGGTAAATTCATCTATTTTTTGCCGTATTGGCACAGAAAATGCTAACAGAATGCCGGCGAGTGTTGGATGTATACCGGCTTGTAAGAATAAAATCCAGACGGTAATACCAATTGGCACCAAGATATATTTGCTGAATTTATTGCGGTAAGAAAGGAAATAGAGCATGCCCAGTAAAATAAAGGCATACAGCAATAAACTCCATACGATATTTTCAGTATAAAAAAGAGCGATGATGGCCACGGCTCCGATATCATCGATGATGGCAAAAGCGGTTAAAAAGACTTTTAAACCTATCGGTACTCGTTTCCCCAAAATTTGCAAGATGGCCAGAGAGAAAGCGATATCAGTTGCCATTGGGATTCCCCAGCCTTGCATGGTTTCAGGGTTGTTATTCAGGCAAAGATAGAGGATCATTGGGCACAACATGCCTCCCACAGCGGCAAAAATGGGTAATGCTGCTTTTTTTACTGTATTAATTTCCCCAACAATCATTTCACGTTTGATCTCAAGTCCTATCAAAAAGAAAAAGACGGCCATCAGACCATCGTTGACCCAAAATATGAGGGGCTTGTAAAATTCATCATTTTGAAATCTCAAACCGATATCAAAATTGATAATGTGGTGATATATCTCTCGAAGTGGGGAGTTGGCCATGACCAATGCTAAGATGGTGGTGAAAAACAATAAAAAGCCGCTGAAACTTTCGGCTTTTATAAATTTCTGGATAGGACTATGTAGGGTTGCTTTTGTTATTTTTCTCACCATAAATTCAACATCAGATAAGTATAATTTCGCTGAGCTAACACTTATGAGCTTGAATTTGTTCAAAATGTTTTGATGAAAAATTAAGGAATTTTGCAGAATAAGGCATCTTAAATCAGGTAAAATGTTGCCTTCGGGAAACAAAACCGGTGAGGAACGGGGAGATTAAGTACAGCGTTTTGCTAGAATAATGAGTAATTGTTCTTTGAAAGTATAATCAAAAATATCGGTTGTTTCAATCTCAATAGTTGGATGTTAAATTGTAAATGGGACATCGTGTTTTTTACAAAATGTATGTTTAATCTGTTAAAGATTGAATAGCTTAGTCTTGTTTTAGCTTTTAGTTATCATTGAGCATTTCATTGAAAAAAACAGAGATGATGATGGTTTACAACAGGGATTTTTCCGTTTTGTTGAATCTCGTTTTTAGGAATTTTATCTATTTTTATTTTCTTCTTTTCTTTGATTATTTACTATTTTTGCCGTCTAAAATTGAGAAAATGTTACTGGAAGTATGTGCCGGTTCTGTACAATCCGCCCTTCATGCCGCCTTGGGTGGTGCAAGCAGGATTGAACTGTGTCAGAATTTAAATGAAGGAGGAACCACTCCTTCTTATGCGACTATTCAGTATTGTGTAAAACATCTCCCTTTGAAAACGTTTGTGCTTATTCGACCCCGTGCAGGGAATTTTTGCTATACCGATGTTGAGTATGAAATCATGATCAATGATATAAAGATGTGTAAATTGTTGGGTGTTGCGGGTATTGTAACGGGTTTTTTACACGAAGATGGAAAGGTGGATAAGGAGAGAACGGCGGCGGCGGTACAAAGTGCCTGGCCGTTGGAAGTTACTTTTCATCGGGCGTTTGACGAATGTACACAGTGGCAGCAGGCACTTGAAGATATTATTGCTTGCGGATGTCGTAGAATTCTTACTTCCGGTTTCAAAGCTACTGCGGAAGAAGGAATTGAGAATTTAAAGGCAGTAGTAAAATGGGCCGATAGCCGGATTATCATTTTGCCCGGTAGCGGAATTAATTCATACAATGTAGTTAAAATTCTTACCGAAACTGGTGCAACCGAAATTCACGGTTCATGCAAAGGACAAAACGGTGTTAGCGAAGTAGCAGAAATTAAACGAATCTGTTCGTTTATTGATTCGTTGTAATCAAAATCCTAATTTTTTTTAATTGAGATATCAACATGCTGAATAGTTCAAAATTGTTTAGTTGTTTGATTTTTCAAGGAGTTGTTTCTTTTGTTGTGAGATGTCTGATAAAATGATGGAATGTTGTTGTTATTCATATTGGGGCAGCTTTATATGAATTGAAAAATATAATGATTTAATTTATGGGCTTCAACAGGATGAAGGAATGTTAACAAATCAAAATAATTTGCCGTTTATATTGCACATCTATTATAATAAGGGAGATTATCATGCTGCTATTCCTTATCTGGATAAAGTGGTTGCGTATTATCCTCATTTAAGGGGGATACTTAATTCTTGTTATGGCAAAAGAAAATAATGTTCTTTCTATTTTATTTCTTATTTTTGCCGTTTAAAAATTATAGATCATAGTTATTTTATGGATATAAAAGAATTAAATGTAAAAACAGAAGATATTAAGAGGAATCATCCATGGGAATATGCACGTTGTAAGGTTATTTTTCATGTTCTGAAAAATTATATTGATACAGCAAATGCTGATAAAAAAACAGTTCTTGATATTGGTTGCGGAGATTTATTTTTTATCAATGAATTATATAAAAAATATCCCTTCCTTAATCCTGTGGCTGTTGACACTGCTTTTGATGACGAATTAAAGCAAAAACTGCTTTCAAAATACAATGGCTTGCCCATCACATTATGGAATGAGATTCAAGAATTTAAACCTCATGATAATCAGACTGTAAGTTTAATATTATTGATGGATGTGATCGAACACATTGAAAAGGATACTGAGTTTCTTTCCTTGGTTTCATCGATGAATTATATTGGAAAGGATACGCTTTTTTTAATTACGGTTCCTGCATTTAATCGCTTGTTTTGTTCCCATGACAAATGGCTGGGGCATTATAGGAGATATTCTTTAAAGATGCTATTGAAGACCATAGAGAAAGCTGGGCTTCAACCTGTTCAATCGGGATATTTTTTTACCTCTTTGTTGTTTCCGAGATTGATACAAAAAGGGGTAGAATCTTTTAGCAAGAAGGAAACGGAAAAAGTGAAGGGAGTGGGAACTTGGAATAAAGGAAAATTGCTTTCTTCTCTTTTTGAAAAATTCTTGCTGTGTGATTTTTATTTTTTTAGATTATTTTCCTTTTTGGGTATTAAAGTTCCGGGTTTATCAACATACGTTTTATGCAAACAACCATAATTTTTCCCTGTTATAACGAATCTTCGCGATTGTCGGTTTCTCAATTTACAGTGTTTTTAGATGCCAATCCTGAAATTCAATTCCTTTTCGTCAATGACGGGAGCAAGGATC
>JAVWBZ010000186.1:0-3809 GCA_036649255.1 Bacteroidales bacterium | reverse complement strand
TTCAACTATTGGCTATTGCCGGTTGGAAGGACCGCTTCAGCCAGTTTACAGAGACGAAAAACCTTTGTTATATCCCGAATTTGATTATGAAAGCCAAGGAGTTGAGGATCCCCGAATTGTAAAAATAGAAGACTTCTATTACATGACTTACAGCCTATGACGGCACTAATACAGTAGGGGCAGCGCTATTTTCTAAACGATGAAAAATGGAAGTTTCTTAGCTTGTAAAGTAATTTTTGGGTTATCCTTGTCTATTCATCATTTTTGTACTATTTTTGCTGAAATTTTAGAATGAAGAGGAAATTTCAAATTTTATTTTGTATTGGATTAATAGCTTTGTGCTCTTGTACAGGTAGTCGAAATACAAGTCATCAAAAAAAAATAACCGGTACCGATCGCGATGTGAACGAGTGCATAGCATCCGCAGGCTATACATGGTCGGAGGTTCAGAAAAATTGCATTCGACTGTTCGAACAAGGGGTACGAATGGAAGCTTCCGATGAAAAATGCTGCTACCTTGTTTTTGCAAAGGATTCGACAGAGGTTGAAATTTTCTTTTCCGACGGACGTCAAAACGAAATTCTGAACAGAAAATCTTTGCCTAAAGGTGGTTATGTGTGGAATGTGAAAGAGGAGGATGCAAAAAATGTACGTTACGCCAACGGAAAATGGTGTATTGAACAGCGTGGCATGGAAATCTTCTCTCAAGCTCCCAACTGTAATCAACTGGGAACAATGGTTGAACAGACTTTTGAAGGCTTGCTTCCCGCTTCAGACTGCCAAGGTATTGTTTATTCTTTGGCTATTCGTCATTGTAAATATAGTGGAGATGGGATTTATGCCCTTGTAAAAACCTATCAAAAAGCGGATAATGGAAAAGATAAATCTTTCTCGCAAATCGGTCGCAGATTCACATTGCGGGGTATGGAAGGAAAACAAGATGCCACTGTTTGGCAACTGAGACCTGATGATAGAGGAGAAATCTTGAATTTTTTAGTTGAAGATGATTCTACAATTCTTTTGTTAGATCAAAACATCCGAATTATCAACAGTCAATTGAATTATCGTTTGAAAAAAAAATAGATCTATGAATTGGTTCATTTTAATTGTTGCCGGTCTCTTTGAAACAGCATTTGCTTTCTGTTTGGGCAAAGTAAAAGAAACAAGCGGAAATACTTCCATCTGTTGGTTTGTTGGATTTATATTATGTTTGATTGTAAGTATGCTATTGCTGGTAAAAGCAATCAAAACATTGCCCATTGGCACTGCTTATGCTATTTGGACAGGAATAGGAGCTGTAGGTACGGTCATCATTGGGATACTGTTTTTTAAGGAACCTGCCAACTTTTGGAGGCTTTTTTTCATAACCACCCTCGTTTTTTCTATTGTGGGATTAAAGATTGTATCTCATTCATGATCGAAAAAAACAGGTTTTGTGTCTCTTGTAATATTGACAACCGTAAGGAACAAGTACATTGTTGTTTTCTACCTTTAGTATTCTGTTTGGGGGATATTTTATAATTCAAAAACGAACGGAGCCAAAAAAAATCGTTCTTAAAAATCAGAGATAAAATAATTCGATCAATATAAATAATTCTCTTTTATTTATAAATTTTAAGTTTTTGATCGATTCTGATATTATCAGAGTGCAGGTTATTCCATTTTTTAATTTTATCAATGCTTACTTTGTATTTTTTTGAAATGGCATAGAGGGTGTCTCCAGAACGTACTCGATGATAGAGATAATTTCGACTCTGAGAGACATTGTTCCTGGGAACATTTGCACTGTTTACTTGAGTGGAATCAACTGGAACAATAATTTCCATTGGAATGGTATCATTGGGAAGTATATAAGGTTTATTTTCTTCAGTACATTCAATTATACGTCGGGCACCGGCATAAGTTTTAGCGTACCATTCTTTGGTAGAATGATCAATTCGAACTCCGTAACCATAGGTTGCGGCATGTACAAATTTAAAATTACGGGCAGAGTCAACTTCTACCACCAAACCCACATGGCCAATATTTCCGCCTCTTATGAAAAATACCAAATCACCCCGGCGAAGATCACTCCTTTCTACTTTTTTTCCTTGCGTAAATATGCCCCTTGAACTTCGATCCAATTTAATTCCAAAATGATTAAAAGTGTAATTCATTAATCCGGAACAATCAAAAGAATGAGGCCCTGCCGATCCGTATTTATACTTACATCCGCGCTTGCTGAGAGCAAAATTGATGATGGAATCTATCTTGGGGCAACTGGTATCGTTGGAAAAAGAGGAAAGAGTATCTTCGGGAAATGCGACCGCTTCTTCATCTATTTGAGAAAAAAGAGGAAAACATAATAGGAAAAAAAAGAGAGTAAGAGCGTTTTTTTTATTCATAATTGTATTTATTGGTGGCCAAAAATACAATTTAATTGATAAAGAGAACCCTTCCCCATGACATTTTGAATAAAAAAAATAGGATTTAGTATCATAAAAGCACTGTTTTTTTATTGCTAAATATCTGATATACAAAATATTATATGTTGTTTAGTGAAAAAACGTTAAAAAAATTGTCAAATCGGAGAAATAGTGTATCTTTGCAACTCAAAACTAGAATGCGGGGTAGAGCAGTGGTAGCTCGTCGGGCTCATAACCCGGAGGTCGTAGGTTCGAGTCCTGCCCCCGCTACCAAACGAAAGGTTGTCCAAGAAATAAAGGCAACCTTTTTTGTTATGTGATGTTTGAAAATAAAATGAGAAAATGTTCTATGTTGCCCCATTTCCATTGGCCCATTATCTATTTGGAAATAGCATGATTTCTAAATAAATCATTTTCAACAGGATCTATTCGATAAAAATAGCATAGCTGCAATCAATAGTTATTAAAGAGAAGAATATTGCATGAAAACATCCGCTTTAATTTTTGCCGCTGGACTTGGGACACGTCTATATCCTTTAACGGCAGATAAACCCAAGGCTTTGGTGACGGTTAATGGTAAAACATTGCTGGAATCGGCTATTCAAAAGATAACAGAAGCTGGCATCGATCATATTGTGGTGAATGTACATCATTTTGCCGATTTAATAAAAGAATTTATTGTAACTCATTCTTTTAACGCACAAATTGATATTTCGGATGAGTCTGAACTATTGCGTGATACGGCAGGTGGTCTTAAGTATGCTCAACATTTTTTTGTTGGAAGTGATCATATTCTCCTTTATAATGTGGATATTCTTTCTTCCATCAATTTGGTTGACCTGATAAATGAACATATTGCGTTGGATGGGATCGCCACTTTGGCGGTAAAGGTTCGTTCTACTTCGCGTTATTTTATTTTTGATCAAGAGAGCATGAACCTTTGCGGTTGGTGCAATCATCAAACAGGGGAAATGATTCGTTCTAGATCTTGCCATTCTGCCTTAGAGCTTGCTTTTAGCGGCATTCACGTTATTAAAAAAGAATTGATAGAGTTGATTCCTACGGATGAAAAAAACTCTCTTGTTCCGGTGTATTTGAGTTTGTCGGAAAAATATAATATCAAAGGATATCTGCATCAAAACGATGAGTGGAAGGATGTAGGAAAATATGACGAAGTGGTGAAATGGGGGATGGTTCAATAAAAATAAAAGAGGGCTTATCATGACGAAAAGCCCTCTTTTTTATACACAAATTATAGCTTGATGCTTATTTTTTGCAGTTGCAGTTGCTTCCACAAAGGTTGTGTTTTTTTACGAATTCGTCTAAAACTTCTTTCAAAGTAGGGGTTCCTATTTCTTGTAATTCGTAACCGATTTTAACGACAGGTTGTTTGATTTTTACAAA
>JAVWBZ010000185.1:0-3814 GCA_036649255.1 Bacteroidales bacterium | reverse complement strand
ATCAATGGACAATTGGTAAACGGATACGACGGAAATGCGGGCGAGTTGGGGCACACCATCATCTTTCCCGGAGGTAGATTGTGCAACTGCGGCAGAAGAGGTTGTCTGGAACAATACACTTCTGCCCGCGGAATGGTTCAAACTTGTATTGAATTTATCGAACAAAACTCATACCATGGAGTACTCTCCACCCTTCCCAAAGAAGAGCTTGGATGTAAATCGATTGCAACCGCTGCCTACGAAGGGGATCCTTTGGCCGTGAAAGTATTTGAATGTACTGGTTATATTTTGGGATTGGCACTTTCCAATGCCGTAGCTTTTTCCTCTCCGGAAGCCATTTTTTTAATGGGTGGCCCTCTGAAAGCAGGTGAACTTTTATTAAATCCGCTCAGAAGATCTTTTGACGAAAACCTTCTTGCTATTTACAAAGACAAAATCAAAATATTGGAATCAGAATTGAAGGAAAACGAAGTTGCCATTTTAGGAGCAGCAGCCTTAACGAAGTAGGTTTTTCACACTGCCATTCGTTCCTGATCGGGTTTGACTTCTACATCCACCATATTTACTTTTCATTTTTCATCAATATGCGATAATGAATTTATCTGATAATCAAAACCATATTAATTTTCAATCTTACCTATTGTTTGTTCTATCCGACATTGTACTTCTTCAGGTTGTAAAAAATCTATAATTTCGAATAGATCGGGTCCTTTGGCGGCCCCTACCAAAGAAAGGCGCAAGCAATTCATGATTTGTCCCATGTTAAGTTCATGTCCCTGGATATATTCCATTACTTTATCATGAGCAATCTGTTTGTCAAACGGCAATACTGAAGAAATAATGCCGGCTATTTTTCTCAAATGTTCAGCCGTTCCTTCTTTCCATCTTTTTTTGATCACCTGTTCATCATAGCTTGCAGGACGTTCAAAAAAGAAATTGCTTTGTTCCCATAAATCATTGATAAAATAGATTCTCTCTTTCACCAGTGAAACCACTTTGGTTACCTGTTCTTCAATCACATTGATTCCTTTATCTTTTAATACTAGCAGATATTCTTTTGCCAATTCGGCATCCGTTTTTTCTTGTAAATAATGATGGTTAAACCACTTGGCTTTTTCCAAATCGAACTTGGCACCGGCTTTGCTTATTTTTTCAAGAGAGAATAATTGAATCAGTTCGTCCATACTCATTACTTCCTGGTCATTTCCGGGATTCCAGCCTAACAATGCCAACATATTGATAACTGCTTCGGGTAAATAGCCCGATTCTCTGTAACCCGACGAGATCTCTTTGGTTTTGGGATCTGTCCACTGCAACGGAAATACGGGAAAACCCAGTCTGTCACCATCTCTTTTACTTAACTTTCCGTTGCCATCAGGTTTAAGCAACAGCGGAAGATGGGCAAAACGAGGAGCTGTCCAGCCAAAAGCCTTGTACAGCATAACATGGAGAGGTGCCGAAGGCAACCATTCTTCTCCGCGAATTACATGGGTTATTTCCATGGTATGGTCATCTACAATATTCGCCAAATGGTAGGTCGGCATCCCATCTGATTTATACAAAACTTTATCATCCAAAATATTGGAATTTATTTTCACTTCTCCCCGAATCATATCATCCACCACAATATCCAAATCAGCGGGATATTGAAATCTCACCACATAGTGATCTCCGGCAGCCAATCTCTTTTCTACCTCTTCGCCAGAAAGTGTCAACGAATTGATCATATTTCCCCGTGTATGCAAATCGTATTGAAAAGTTTTTTTCGCTGTTTCATATTCTTTACGTTTCTCATCCAATGCTTCAGGAGTATCAAAAGCATAGTAAGCCCATCCATCACGAATCAAGCGATCGGCATACTCTTTGTACATGGCTTTTCTTTCCGACTGTTTATAAGGACCATACTTCCCTCCGATATGAACGCCTTCGTCAAACTTGATTCCAAGCCATTCAAATGATTCGATAATATAGGATTCGGCGCCCTCCACAAAACGGGTTTGATCGGTATCTTCAATACGAAGAATCATATCACCACCATTTTGTTTCGCAAAAAGATAATTATACAATGCGGTTCTTACACCTCCTATATGGAGTGGTCCCGTGGGACTCGGAGCAAAACGGACTCTTGGTTTCATCTGAAAAAATTTAGGTTGCAAAAATAGGAAAAAGATGTTTTCTTTTAATAGAATAACAAATTATTATACATCAACCATTCTTAATGATATTCTCTTTTGATATAATTTTTTCTCATCAAATTTTCTGGTTATCACAATGCCGCTGTAATTAAGATAATTTTCAAAAGACAGATAGGGAATATTTTGAGCACGCACATTTTTTTGAATATTTCAATGATCATTTTCCCTTTTTTCCGTATTTTTGTCGTCTTTATTAATATTTATGATGATGATACGAAATTATGCAGCCTTAATTGCAAAGGAACTCGGCCTCACGGAAAAACAGGTAAAAAGCACTTTAACTCTTTTAGAATCAGGAGCTACCATTCCTTTCATTGCCCGTTACAGGAAAGAAGCTACCGATAGTTTAGACGAAGTGCAGATAGGCCATATCCGGGATTTACATGTAAAATGGGTTGAATTGGACAAACGACGCGCCACTATCTTGGATTCCATTACTGAACAAGGAAAATTAACTCCAGAATTGGAAAGTCAAATCAACAAGGCTCTTACCATGAGTGAACTCGAAGATTTATACCTTCCTTACAAACCAAAGAGAAAAACTCGTGCCAGTATTGCCATTGAAAAAGGATTGGAACCCTTGGCCATCATCATCATGGATCAACAAAAAATAGATTTGGAATTCATTGCAGCGCAATATATAAATGAAGAAAAAAGGGTTGATACCATAGAAACGGCTTTGGCAGGAGCACGTGATATTATAGCAGAATGGATCAGTGAAAACATTCCTGTTCGTGAACGTTTGCGCACTATTTTTCGCCAAGAAGCGGTTATCAGTTCCAAAGTCATCAAAGACAAAGAAGAAGAAGGCGAAAAATTTACCATCTATTTCGATGCTTCGGAAAAAATTGTAAAAGCTCCATCGCATAGATTATTGGCCATGTTTCGGGGAGAGGAGGAAGGCATTCTTCGCATTGCCATTGAGCCTGATGAAGAACGGGTTTTGCCAGTAATTGAAAAATTGGTTATCACAGCTGAAAATGATTGTGCCGATCAGGTATGGCAAGCTGCCACTGACTCTTACAAACGGTTGCTGCAACCTCAAATGGAAACCGAAATGCGAAAATTTTACAAAGAAAAAGCCGATACGGAAGCCATTCATGTTTTTGCCACTAATCTTCGCCAACTTTTGATGTCATCACCTTTAGGACAAAAAACAGTATTGGCTCTTGATCCCGGATTCAGAACCGGCTGTAAAGTAGTGGTATTAGACAAACAGGGGAAATTGCTGCATAACGAAACCATCTATCCGCATCCTCCTCAATCAGAATACAAACTGGCGTCCGACAAATTAAAAAGATTGGTATTGCAATACAAGGTCGAAGCCATTGCAATCGGAAACGGAACAGCAGGTCGTGAAACGGAAAATTTCGTACGGAAAATTCCGTTTGAAAGAGAAGTGATTGCCATTGTAGTCAATGAAAGCGGAGCTTCGGTTTACTCTGCTTCTAGTGTTGCACGTGAAGAGTTTCCCGATTACGATGTTACTGTTCGCGGAGCGGTTTCGATCGGCAGAAGATTGATGGATCCATTGGCAGAATTGGTTAAAATTGATCCTAAATCAATCGGAGTGGGACAATATCAACATGATGTCAACCAGAGTTGGTTACAAAAAAGTT
>JAVWBZ010000184.1:0-3895 GCA_036649255.1 Bacteroidales bacterium | reverse complement strand
GAAATGACAGGTGGTTCGCTTACCATAGAATCACAACTCAAAAGGGGAACTGTGGTAACAGCTGTTTTTGGACTGACTCATTGGGATAGACCTCCAATGGGTGATTTGGCAGGAACCGTGGTATTAACGGCATCGGCATACCCTGATATCAGATTTATTTTTCATTATAAAACGGATCGTATAGATTATCTTTTCGATACGGATGAAGTGAAGGAAGTGTTGGACGGTGTTTCCATTCAAGATCCTGAAGTGATTGCTTATTTGAAAGAAATGATCAGTGAAAATATAAACTGATAGCTATTTTTAAAATTGGTCTGTTTTGACCCCCTTATAATTTAATGTATATTTGTCCCCAAATTAATAATAATGAAAATAGAAGAAGTACTTTCCTTAATTGAAGGAGTGATAGTAGAAGGTCAGGATTCTGTTAACGAACAGATTGATTGTGTTTTTGCATCAGATCTGATGAGCGATGTTTTGACCATCAGAAATGATAAGAACCTGATGTTGATTACAGGATTGGCTAATTTACAAACTATTCGTACCTGTGAAATGTCAGATATCAAAATAATCCTTTTTGTACGTGGGAAAAAAGTCAATGAAGAGATGATGGAATTGGCAAAAGAGAATGAAATGATTCTTATTGAAACCAAATTTTCTTTGTATAAAACATCGGGTATTTTGTATAATGCGGGTATTGCTCCGGTTTATTAAAATAAATGATTATGAATTTTGAATATCAAATAGAAGGGGGAGATTTTACCAATGCAGGTTCGATTTCCAGTACCGTTAAGAAAATGATGAAACAGTTGGGAGTGAACCCTGATATTATAAAACGTACAGTGGTAGCTTTGTACGAGGCTGAAGTAAATATAGTGGCTCATGCTTATCGTGGAGTCATTTTTGTGGAGTTGGAAGAAGACAAAATATATATTAAACTAGCGGATGAAGGCCCCGGTATTCCCGATATTGAAAAGGCGATGGAAAAAGGCTACTCAACGGCTTCGCCTAAAGTACGCGAAATGGGGTTTGGTGCCGGTATGGGGCTCCCTAATATGAAATCCAATACCGATTCTTTGATAGTGAACTCGGTGGTGGATAAGGGAACTACCGTTGAAATTATAAACTACTTCAATGATGACAAATAAAGAAACTTTTCACCATGCACTAAAATTTAAAGATGATCTTTGTATCGGTTGTTCACATTGTACAGGAATTTGCCCTACAGGAGCGATTCATGTCAGAGACGGGCATCCTATTTTAGATCCGAATCGTTGCATAGACTGCGGAAGATGTTATCAAGCTTGTCCGGTCAATGCCATTTATATTGAACAGGACGATTTTCAGACTATTTACGACTATCCCTGCCCCGTGATTCTTCTTCCTTCCATTTTTAGCGCACAGTTTGCCGACAGAATTAACCAGCGGGCTATCTTGTCAGCCATCTATCATCTTGGCTTTAAATATATTTTTGAAGTGGAGAAAAGCGTGGATGTATTGAAAGACAAGATGAATCATTCCGTGCATGAGAATGCAGGTGAAAAGCCCATTATTTCTACATTTTGCCCCGCCATTGTGCGACTAATTCAGGTCAAATTTCCTTCGTTGGTCAACAATCTATTTTTGACCAAACCCCCTCTTGATCTTACCGCTTTATACATTAAAAAGAGCTTGACGGAAAAGGGAATTAAAGCGGAAGATATCGGTATTTTTTATGTGGCACCTTGTGCAGCTAAAATTGCAGCCATCAAAAGCCCAGTGGGAGATGAAAAGTCACCAGTGGACGGTGTGATTAATATGAATTATTTTTATAATAAGGTGCTGAGAGTAATTAAACAAGGTGAATATAAATTAAGTGAAAAAGAGTTCGACTTTCACCGTCTTTCCAAAAACAGTCTTTTATGGCCGTTGACCGGTGGAGAGATCAGTTTGATTGATAGCGGTAGAAATTTGGCAATCGATGAAATCCATAACGTGGCGGAATTTTTGGAAAAATTAGAAAATGAAGATATAGACAACATTGATTTCTTAGAATTACGTGCTTGTGACGAAAGTTGCGCCGGCGGAATTCTCTGTGCGGGAAATCGTTTCTTGGTAACCGAACGTCAGAAAAAACGCGCCAAAAGATGTCCCAATACGGTTAATAACAAAGAAAATGAATTACTTGATTATCACCAATTCCTAAGTGATAATATCAAAGTGGGAAAAGTTTACCCACGCTCCATGGATAAGTTGGACGATGATATATCCATTGCCATGCGCAAAATGAAAAAAGCTTTTGAAATTAACAGCCATTTACCCCAAGTTGATTGCCGTATTTGTGGATACCAAACCTGTAAAGAACTGTCTCAAGCCATTGTCAATGGAAATTCTGATCTTCGGCAATGTATTTTTATACAACGGATTATGGAACAAACGGATAAACTTACCACTTCCGAAGCTCTTAAGATAACAAAGGAAATTTGGGGAGAGACCAAATTGGATAAAAATAATGTTAAAAATTTGAATTTGGAATAAATTTATTACTATTTTTCCTTGTTGCATTGAATAAACAGTATATTTGCAGCGTAAAAAGAAACAAGCGTTTCTTTAATTATTAACTAACTTATTACTCATATAGCTGCTATGACTGAAGATTTTTTGCATTATATCTGGAAAAATCGCCTGTTCAATTCTTCCGATCTGCATACGACCGATGGACATTGTTTAACTATTATCGGTACCGGCTTTCCACATCATGATGCCGGTCCTGATTTTAAACAAGCCATTGTTAAGATTGGTGAGATAACTTGGGTGGGAGATGTTGAAATTCATATTAACAGTTCAGATTGGGTGAAACACCACCATCAAGATGATCCCAAATATCTAACCGTAACATTGCATGTAGTTTTTAATCACGATAGTGAAATATACAGAACTGCTCAAGAGCGATTTCCAACCTTGGAGTTAAAAAATTTGATTGAACCATCCTTGTGGCAGGGCTATTGCAAACTGGCTTTGTCTGAACAAACGATTGCCTGTGCTGCTGAAATTACCAATATCTCTTCGTTGCAATTTGCCTCTCTGTGCTCTTCCATGGTAATAGACCGGCTACTAAACAAACAAAAAATGATTTTTGAAATGCTGGAACATTGCCGTTATGATTGGAATGAAACTTTTTTTCGATTGTTAACTCTCAGTTTCGGCTTTAAAATCAATGTTGCCGCTTTTGAACTATTGGGCAAAAGCCTTCCTTTTAAATATCTGATCAAGCACGCCAATACAAAATTACAAACTTATGCCCTTGTTTTCGGACAATCGGGTCTGTTGGAAGAAAAAAAACCAGAAGATCTCTATTATGTATCCTTACAAAATGAATATCAGTACCTTAAAAATAAATATCAATTGATCCCGATTGATAAAAAATGTTGGAACCTACTTCGACTGCGGCCGCTTAACTTCCCTTGTATCAGATTGGCACAACTTTGTGAAATAGTGCACCGCCATCCCTTATTATTTAAGAGGATAACGGAAGAAAATAAGATTGAAAATTATTTTGACTGGCTGGGATGTACTCCTCATTTGTATTGGGAAAATCATTTTTATTTCGGAAAGCTGAGTAAAAAACACCAAGCGAGTATCGGAAAAGAGGCAATTGAATTGATTATCATCAATACAATTGTTCCCGCTCTATTCGCATACGGATATTTTGCTGGAGAAGAGCAATATCAGGAAAAAGCAGTTTCACTATTAGAAAAGTTACATTTTGAAAATAATTATATCACAAGAAGATATCAACTTGCCGGTTTTCCGTGTAACGGGGCCCTTTATTCTCAGGCTTTTTTAGAGCTTCATCATCGCTTTTGTACAAAAAAAAAATGTTTGAATTGCGCCATAGGTAGCCATATTATCATGG
>JAVWBZ010000183.1:0-3926 GCA_036649255.1 Bacteroidales bacterium | reverse complement strand
GATAAAACGAAAAGCAACTTTTTATCAGCTACTTGCAAGTTTTTTGTCAGATTGACAAATTCTTTTGTTTTCGGAGCTTCGAAACTGAAGTCTTCAACAACAACAATTGCATTGTCTTGAGCCTTTATGGTCAATGCTGATTTGCGTGCTAATTCCTTCACTTTTTTATTCAACTTGAAACTGTAATCTCTGGGTTTGGGACCGAATACGCGGCCTCCCCCTACGAATACAGGCGAGTTAATATCCCCGCTACGAGCGCCTCCGGTTCCTTTTTGTTTTTTCAACTTACGGGTACTACCGGAAATAGTTGATTTTTCCAGTGTATCGTGTGTTCCTTGTCTTTGATTGGCCAAATATTGTTTCACATCCAGCCAAATTGCGTGATCATTAGGTTCAACACCAAAGATTTTATCATTTAATGTAACCGTTTTTGATGATTCGCTTCCGTCTATTTTATATACTTTTAACTCCATCTTTCTATTGTTATATATGAACCATTAGGCCCTGGAACTGAACCTTTTATTAAAATTAAATTCTTTTCTTTAACGATTTTCATAATTTGAAGGTTAATCATTTTAACCTTGTCACCACCCGTTCTACCAGCCATACGCATTCCTTTGAATACTCTTGAAGGCCAAGAAGATGCACCCAGTGAACCGGGGGCTCTCAAACGGTTGTGCTGACCGTGTGTGCTGTCGCCTACCCCGCGGAATCCATGGCGTTTTACAACCCCTTGAAATCCTTTACCTTTAGAAACGCCGCTTACATCGACAAATTCACCTTCTACAAAAACAGTTACGTCTAAAACGTCTCCGAATTGTTTCTTGTGACCTTCTTCAAAACGGGTAAACTCTTTCAAAACTTTCTTTGGAGTTGTACCAGCTTTTTCGAAGTGGCCTTTTAAAGATTTAGTTGTTTTTTTCTCTTTTTTCTCGTCGTAACCCAATTGGATTGCTTCGTAACCATCTTTCTCGATGGTTTTAACTTGCGTCACAACGCAAGGACCAGCCTCTAATACCGTGCATGGCACTATCTTGCCAGAGGCATCATAGATGCTAGTCATCCCAATTTTTTTTCCTATTAATCCAGACATTTTTCTTGTTAATTTATAATGTTTTTAGTGTCAGTCTTCCAACTCAATTCCCATCAAAACTATTGTAAACAATTAATCTTAAATGATTTACACATGATTATCAACAATAGATAGTTCACTTCAAAAAGTCGGCAAATATACACAATTTTTTATTCAAATACACCTATCCTCCATTTTTTTTACAGAATATGAAAAATTAAAAAAAAACTCTCTTCCTTATTTTATATTCATTTACAACAAATTCTTTGATTTATTCACAAAAAACATGTAATTTTGCAGAAAAAATATGTTTTTATGTCTAATCAAGGTTTTTCTCAACAGCAAAAATTATTACAAAAACAAATTGCTTCTCAACAAACCATTCAATTGATGAGGATGATTGAAATGCCCAATATTAGCCTGGAACAAGAAATTTTGAAAGAAGTGGAAGAAAATCCAGCATTGGAAATTGATCAGGAAGATGGTAAACCGGAATATGAAAATGACCCCGAGTTTGAGACGACAGATTTTGATATTCCTCAAGAAGAGTGTGATGAAAATGATATCTCTGAGCAAGAGATAGATCGTGCATATGATGAAAATCTTTTTGACAATGATTTCTACAATGACAATGACGACGACTATTATGAGGAGAGGGAACTTAATTATCAACTTCAGAATATTAATGTTTCGAAAGATGATGAGAGCAGGGAAAGAGTGGTGGTTTTCGACACTACTTTACAGGAGAATTTACTGATTCAAATCGGGGAAATGGATATTGCCGACCATGAGAGGGGCATTGCCGAATACATCATTGGGAATTTAGATGATACAGGTTATTTGCTTAGAGATAATAAGGCCATTTCAAACGACTTGCTTCTTAGTTTCAATCTTTATACGACTCCCAACGAAATCGAAAAAATTATAACGCAATACATTCACGAATTGGATCCTCCCGGTATCGGAGCCCGAAATTTACAAGAATGTCTTTTGATTCAACTACGCAAGGAAGAGCAAAGTGCCTCCGTGAAATTAGCTATTTGTATTTTACAAAACTATTTTGACGAATTTTCCAAAAAGCATTATGAAAAATTATGCAAAAGCTTATCTGTCAATGATACAGTCCTGAAAAGAGCTTTGGATGAAATTAAAATACTATCTCCACGACCCGCCTCCAATGCCTCTTGCATTGACAATGCCTCTTTTTTCGTCAATCCTGATTTCATTATCATACTCAACGGTGACAAACTTGAATTAACTTTAAATAACAACTACATCCCCAAAGTTAAAATAAACAAAAATTTCCGGAAGGAATACCGCTTTTTAAGTGAAGAAATGAATCTTAAAAAACGTGCGGAAGCTGAGAAGTTTATTAAAGAGAATCTTGACAACGCCGCCAATTTCATCAATACGCTTACTCTAAGGGAAATAACATTGTATCAAGTGATGTACACCATTATGATGATGCAAAAACAATATTTTATCACAGGGCGCGACACCGATTTAAAGCCCATGATTTTAAAGGATATTGCCGACAAGGTAAATATGGATATCTCCACTATTTCGCGAGTATCGAACAGTAAATACGTACAAACTCATTTCGGAACAATTCCTCTCAAACATCTCTTTTCGGAATCAATCGGAAAGGAGGACATCTCTTCCAAAGAAGTCAAAAAAATATTGTCAGAGGTGATTGAAAAGGAAGATAAGAAATCACCTCTACCAGATGAACAGTTATGCGCTTTACTTCAAGACAAAGGGTATCACATTGCCCGACGTACAGTAGCCAAATACCGTGAACATCTCGGCTTTCCGATAGCAAGACTAAGAAGGGAAATTGGAGCATAACCGCCATCCCACCTACATCCAAATGATATAAAACAAAGAAAAAGATAAATATAACAATGACAAACAGTTGGTTATGCAGAACCGAGTTGTTATTAGGGATAGAGCAACTTGAAAAACTTAAACAGAAACATGTATTGGTAGTAGGAGTCGGGGGCGTGGGAGCTTACGCAGCAGAACAGTTATGCCGTGCTGGAATCGGAGAAATCACCCTTGTAGATGCAGACCGTGTGGATCTTACTAATTTAAACAGACAGTTACCTGCCCTTCATTCCACGATCGGGAAACCAAAAGCAGAGGTCCTAAGAGAACGTTTGCTGGATATCAATCCCTCTTTAAAACTCCATGCCATTCAAGAATTTATTCGCGACGAAGGAATCGAAAGGTTATTGGATGCAGCACCATACGATTATATTGTAGATGCCATTGATTCGTTGTCACCCAAAGTATTTCTCATTTATTTTGCGCTTCAACGAAATTTAAAAATTGTTTCGGCCATGGGAGCCGGGGGCAAGACAGATCCTACGTTGGTACAAATTACAGACGTCAAGAAAAGCTATCAGTGTAAACTAGCTCATGCCATTAGAAAACGACTTCACCATTTAGGAATCAGAAGCGGTTTTAAAGTTGTTTTTTCTCCGGAAATAGTCCCAGAAAGTGCCGTTATGATAGATGAAAACCCCAACATCAACAAATTATCAACGGTCGGAACTATTTCATATATGCCAGCTATTTTCGGATGTTTCGCCGCTTCGGCCGTTATCAGGGATTTTATTTCTATTTAATTGTAACCTTAAGACTTAATGGATATTTTTCAGGTTAAAAATTCTCGGAATGCTTGTTATTTCTAACTTTGCGACTAATCAAAGGTTCTAAATAAAAAAATGGATTTCACTGTGGTTCGCCTATTAGTAAAAAAAATGAGTTTAAAAATGGGATTCAGCAGTATAAATGTTATGTTTGCGGCAAACAGTTTTTGGGTGGCGAACAGTTAAATAATACCCAATTA
>JAVWBZ010000182.1:0-3927 GCA_036649255.1 Bacteroidales bacterium | reverse complement strand
GCCATCCGCACGATATTACAATTACCAGCGAAGCGCCCAATTATAGTACGGGAAATTAAACGCAGTTGACTTTGTTTTTTTTGCATCCTTCATTTTAATAATATCATCATGATTAGGAAACAATCTTATATATTTATTTCGCTGATGTTGTTAATTGGCGGGATGCTCTTTGCACAAAAAGGCCCCAATAAAAAAGTGATTAAACTTTCTGAAAAGGCAAACGAAGCTATTAAAAACCAAGATTTTATTAATGCCAATGCTTGCTTAGCTAAAATCTTTCAAATAGATACCACTTATGCCGAAGCCTATATTATGCAGGCAGATATTTATAACTTTTCGTTAAAATCTGATCAAGCAGCCGATTATTATAACAAAGCTCTTCAATTGATAGAAAAACCGAAGCCGGCCCTCTATTTTATTACCGCTGGAGAAGAATTAAAATGTGGAAGATATCAAGAGGCTTTGACTCATTTTGAAACCTATTTGGAAAAAGTTAATTTTCAAACCCCCTTATATGAGGAAATTCAAAAAGGAATCGCTACCTGCAAGTTTGGAATTGAAGCAATGAAAAATCCCGTTATTTTTGATTTGGTCAATTTGGGACCTAATATAAATTCTGAATGGGATGAATATCTGGCTGCTTTAACGGCTGATGAAATGGAATTTATTTTTACGGTAAGTCGTCCCCGAGATGAAAAAACCGTTTGTGCTTTTTGTTTAATGGAGGAAGATTTCTATTACAGCAAAAAGGAAAATAATGAATGGCAACCGCGTCTTCCGTTAGGGAAACCTATTAATACCAGTTATAATGAAGGAGCACAATGTATTTCTCCCGATGGGCGCTATCTTTTTTATACTTGGTGTAATACCGATTTTGGTTTGGGAAGCTGTGATCTCTATTGGTCAAAACGTATTGGGAATAGATGGTCGCGTCCGAGAAATTTCGGTGAACCAGTGAATACCGAACGTTGGGAAAGTCAACCCAGTATCGCCTCTGATGGGAAAACGCTCTATTTTGCTTCCAATAGGCCGGGTGGTTTTGGTGGTTTTGATATTTGGAAAACCAAAATGATAGAAGAGGGTGTTTTTACCGTTCCTGAAAATTTGGGCTCAGTCATCAATACCAAAGGTGATGATACCGCCCCTTTTATTCACAGTGATGGCCGAACACTCTATTTTGCTTCTGACGGACATCCCGGTATGGGCGGAATAGATCTCTATTATTCCCTGTTGCTGGGAGACAGCTCATGGAGTGAACCCGTTAATTTGGGTTATCCCATTAATACTCCCTCAGATGAGGTGAACATTATCATCAATCCTTCTGGTACCACTGCTTACATTTCATCCGATAAAGAAGGAGGATATGGTGGATTGGATCTTTACTATTTTACTTTAGATGAACGTATTAGGCCGACACCGGTTACGTATATCAAAGGGAAAATAAAAGATGCCGAATCGCAAAAACCGCTTGAAGCAAAGATTGAATTGGTTGATTTAAATCAAAATCAAACCATTACTTCTACTTCGTCGGATCCTGAAACAGGAGAGTTTTTGGCTTGTATTCTCACAGGAACTAATGTTTTACTCAATGTTACGCATCCATACTATCCGTTCTATTCGGAAAATTTTCAACTTAAAAAATCATATTCCGAGCTAGCTCCCTTTATCAAAGATATCTCACTTCGTAAAGCAGAAGTGGGAACTACTTTTATTTTATCTAACATCTTTTTTGATTTTAATAAAAGTGAACTTAAAAGCGAATCGTTCGTAGAATTGGATAATTTAGTGCATTATTTGAAAAAAAATGGTGAAATTAAAATTGAAATTGGAGGACATACCGATAACCAGGGTACGGATGAATACAATAATAAATTATCTTTGGAAAGAGCAAAATCAGTGTATGATTATTTGATAAGTAGAGGAATCAGCCCTAAGCAAATCAGCTATAAAGGCTATGGTAAGAGCAAACCGATTGCTTCCAATGATACGGAAGAAGGAAGAGCTATTAACCGCAGAACCGAATTTATGATTGTTGAATAATGTATAAGTGATTCTTTTTTTTTGTAATATTGCCGCGTAATATTTAATGAAATTTTCTAATATAGAATAAACTGTTATGAATCAATTTAATGACCAAATTCCCGTAAAACGCGAATCGGGAACCAAAAAATTTTGGCGTATCGTTTTAGGAACGATGGTGGGGTTTTTTTTATCGTCCTTTATTGTTTCTATTTTATCCTTTTTTATGATGCTGGGTATTATTGCTTCATTTTCATCAATGGATAAAGCGATTGTTAAGGATAATAGCATTCTACAACTTAATTTGCAAAATGAAATAAAAGAACGTGCGATTGAAAATCCTTTTGAAGGATTGGCCGGATTGGAAGATTATTATGGTGTTACTGGTTTAAATGATATTTTAAAATGTATCAAGTCGGCTGCCATAGATCCCAGAATCAAAGGAATATGTTTGCATACGTCACGCCTTATTGCGGCTCCTGCAACAGTGAAAGAGATTAGAGACGCTTTGGTGGAATTTAAAAAATCGGGAAAATTTGTTTATGCTTACAGTGATGTGTATGCACAAAACGGTTACTATCTTAGCTCCGTAGCTGATCAATTGGCACTCAATAAAAAAGGAGATCTTGAATTTAAAGGAATTGCGATGCAGGTTCTGTTTTATAAAGGTTTATTGGATAAACTTGATGTGGATGTACAGGTAGTGCGTCACGGACAATTTAAAAGCGCTGTAGAACCTTATATCATGGATAAAATGAGTGCTGCCAATAGAGAACAAATGACTTTACTGTCTAATGCTTTATGGAAAGTCATTACCCACGATATTGCTACATCAAGAAAGATTTCAATTGATTCTCTTAATTTGATTGCTGATCATCTTCTTTGTTCCAATGCTACAAATGCACTTGATTTGAAATTAGTGGATAAACTTTGTTATAAAAGCGAATTTGATGCCGATCTTAAAAAGAAAATAGGCGTGGACAACAATGCGAAGTTAAACCTTATTACCATTAATGAGTATAAAAATGCAGCCAAGATTCTCAATAGTGAGTCAAGTAATAAAATTGCACTTGTGTATGCAGTTGGGCAAATTGTAGACGGAAAAGGATCGGAAGAGGTGATCGGATCGGAAACTTTAAGTAAGGAAATTAGAAAGGCTTATGAAAATAAAGATGTTAAAGCCATTGTGTTACGTGTAAATTCTCCCGGAGGAAGTGCGTTGGCTTCTGAAGTGATTTGGAATGAAATAGAACTGGAGAAGAAAGCTGGAAATATTGTAGTTACTTCTATGGGTGATTATGCTGCTTCCGGTGGTTATTATATCTCTTGTAATTCGGATTATATCGTGGCCGAACCTAATACGTTAACCGGTTCTATCGGTGTTTTTGGAATGATTCCTTCCATACAGGATATGCTGAAAAATAAACTGGGTATTACCGTTGATGTGGTGAAAACCAACCCACATGCCGATTGGATGACCGGTCTTAGAAAATTGGATGAGGTTGAATTAAAAACTTTACAAGCTTCTGTAGAAGAAGTTTATGAAACTTTTACCCACAGAGTGGCAGTTGGTAGAAAAATGGACATAAGCAAAGTGGATGAAATAGGACAAGGTCGTGTATGGGCAGGATCCGATGCACTTGAATTGAAATTGATAGATAAATTAGGTTCGATAGATGATGCAGTTGCCAAAGCTGCCGAATTGGCTAAAATATCCGATTATCAAGTTGTATATTACCCGAGACAAAAAGATTGGTTGACGAAGTTATTAAATCCTAAGGATTTAACAAATCTAATAACAGAGGTATCACTTATGTTGAGTTCTTGAGCGATATCTGTAGATGTTAAAAAGTATAGACGGTTTTTGTTATGAAAGAAAAAATCAGCAATGACAATTTCTGTTTTAGT
>JAVWBZ010000181.1:0-3932 GCA_036649255.1 Bacteroidales bacterium | reverse complement strand
CCACCTATAATAAGTCCTAAAAATTTAAACATAATTTAGTTGAGATTCAAGTTCACGTTCAAGTTAGTTAATCAATCGGAGTTCCGTATAAATCAAAATAATCGGCATCCTCAATTCTAACGGGATAAAATTCCCCGATATCCAGTTTTTTATTTTTGGTAATTAATACTTCGTTATCTACTTCAGGAGAATCGAATTCGGTACGTCCGATGTAAAATTCTTCTTCTTCCTGGTCAATGATGATTTTCATGACACTGTCGATTTTGGCTTCGTTCAATTCCAGGGAGATTTTTTCCTGTAAAGTCATCAATTCTTCCAGACGTTTATTTTTTTCCGATTTTTTGATAGGATCTCCTAGTAGGTAAGCGGGAGTTCCTTCTTCTTGAGAATAAGAAAAAACGCCCAACCTTTCAAAGCGCATCTCTTCTACAAATTTAACCAGCTCTTTGTGTTGTTCTTTGCTTTCTGTGGGATAACCCGAAATTAAAGAGGTTCTGATGGCAATATTGGGCACTTTTTTACGAATGGTTTCAATTAATTTGTAGGTTTGCATTGAATTTCCCCCGCGACGCATATCGCGTAAAATATCATCACTGATGTGTTGTAACGGGATATCCAAATATTTACAATATTGAGAATATTCATTCATAACATCCAGAATTTCGTAAGGGAATCCCATTGGATAGGCATAGTGCAGGCGAATCCATTCTAATCCTTCAACTTGTGCCAAACGACGAAGTAATTTTTCCAATTCCCGATGGTGGGTTATATCCATTCCGTAATAGGTGAGATCTTGTGCAATAAGCATCAATTCCTTCACGCCTTTTTGAGCCAGTTGCCGAGCTTCTTTTTCCAATAGATCAATAGGTTTGGAAACCTGTTTTCCCCTGATGAGCGGAATGGCGCAATAGGAGCATTCTCTGTCGCACCCTTCCGATATTTTTAAATAGGCATAATGAGAAGGAGTTGACAAGATACGATCGCTACTTCCCAATAGATCAAATTTTTCAACTTCAAACAATTGGGGAAGTTCTGCAAAAGTATAAATTCCATCTACTTCCGGAATCATCTTAATAAGTTCATCTTTATAACGTTGAGCTAAACAGCCTACCACATAAATTTTCTTGATCTGGCCATTTTTTTTCCGTTCAACGTGCATTAGAATTTCTTCGATAGACTCTTCTTTGGCATCTAAAATGAAACTACATGTATTGATAACCACCATATCTGTGTCCATTTCGCTTTCGTGAAAAACACGATGTCCCATGGCCTGAAACTTGGCTGCCATTACTTCCGAATCTACATTGTTTTTGGAGCATCCAAGCGTAATAAAGTTAATTGTCATGTTATTTTAAATTGGGTTGCAAAGATACAAAATTAGTAAATGAACTCATAGGTGAAATTAAGTAGGTTTGGTAAATTAATGGTTGTTTTGTTAATGAATTATCGAGTGCTTAGATTCATTTTTTTTGTAAATTTGCACCCGTTAAAAAGAACGATCCATGTATCTTAATGAAGAATTATTTATAGATTTTCTTTCTTGTAAAGAACTTACATGGATTGGTATTGATTTTTCCAAAGCTACCTTTACCCAAGAAGGTTTTGACTTTCCGCAGGAGGTAATACAACACTATTTTAATGATTGGAATATGTTGATTATTTCCGATCAAAAGAAGTATGATATTCGACTTAGTTTTCGGAAACCCTTGATGCAATATGATTTATCATTGGTTAAGAAATTAAATAAATCGGTGAAATTGAATCGATTACTAGGTGATTTTATTGATATTTCCGATATTTATTCGGAAGAAGATATTCGAAACTATATACGAGGACTTGCCTTTCCCAAGCAATCGAAATATGAATTGATGTTTGTGGTGGAATCTTTTGATGCTAAAACCAAAATGGGATCGGTATGGGTGGTAATTGTTCATGCTGAGACAAACGAGACCGTTTTGTGTGAAAAATTTCTAAAAACACCTGGTGGTTTTGGCGTACGCAATTATTGGGCACGGGTATTTTATAATCTTCTTTTCGATATAAGAAAATACTCTTTTTTACGATGGGAAAACTTAATTAAGACGAAGTTGATGAGCTAATCAATATCAGATGATAGTAGGCAAATTGACATACAAAGTTTTTAATTTAAAATTGACAAACCATGGGAGCATTTAAAGCGTACGATTTCAGAGGAGTCTTCGGTAAGGATTTTACGACCGATGATATCTATAAATGCGGATTTTATTTACCGCAATTATTAAAAGTTGATAAAGTTTTGGTTGGAAGGGACATGCGTGTTTCAACCCCCGAAATGTTTGAAGCACTTTCCAAAGGCATTACGGATGCGGGAGCTGATGTGTATGACATGGGATTAACCACCACCCCGATGGTCTATTATTTTACGGCCAAGCATCATTTTGATGCTTCTGTTATGATTACGGCCTCTCATAATCCGAAAGAACATAACGGATTAAAAGTTTCCCGTACCAATGCACTTCCGGTAGGATATGATACGGGACTGGGAGAATTGGAAAAAATGATTGAAAACAATCACACTCAACCGGTTGCCCATAAAGGGAAAATAATAGATTATCCTGTCAAAGAAGAGTATTTGAAATTTCAGGAAAATTATAAATATGATCTTTCCAATTTGAAAATGGTGATAGATTGTTCCAATGGAATGGCTTCCATTTTGGTCAAAGATATTTTTGGCAATCAACCTATTTATATGTATGATGAGTTAGACGGTAATTTCCCCCACCACGAAGCTAATCCGTTGGAACCTCAGAATGTAAAAGATCTTTCGGAGCGGGTTTTAAAAGAAAAAGCGGATATTGGAGTCATTTTTGACGGGGATGCTGATCGAGTTATGTTTGTGGATGAAAAAGGTTCTTTTATTCCGCCCGATCTGATGATTGCGGTACTGGGACACTATTTTATTGAAGAAAAAAAAGAGCAGGGAAAAGTGATACAAGACATCAGAACCTCAAAGTCGGTGTCGGAATACATAGAAAAAATGGGTAGAGAAGTTTATATTTGGCGAGTAGGTAGAGCTTATGCTGCGCTTAAATTGCGTGAGATCCATGGCTCTTTTGGTGGTGAATTTGCCGGACATTATTATTTTCGTGATTTTTTCTACTCCGATTCTGCAATGCTTGCGGCACAAGTTATTCTACATGTCTTCAGTGAAATGAAAGAGAAAGGAATTTCCGTTTCTCAATTGATTTCTAAAATTGCTGTTTATGCCAATTCCGGTGAAATTAATTTCAAGATTGAAAAGAAAGCAGAAGCCATGGAAGCCCTGAAAGATTATTTTATGAAACAGGAAAAACCGGTTCAATGTATGGATTTTGACGGTTATCGGATTGAATTCCCAGATTGGTGGTTTAATGTAAGACCTTCCAATACGGAGCCCTATCTTAGGTTATTGATGGAAGCAAAAAACAAAGAATTGCTCGATGCTAAGTTGTTGGAAGCACGTGCTTTGTTAAAACGATTTGAAGCATAATCTGAACGAAATAAAGAATTCATAAAGCTTTAGCCATGTTTGTTGATTAGATTTTCCAATATGACAAATGCTTGCTCTACCGATACGATTTCCGATGCTTTTTCTTTTCCTTTGTATACGATGACCATGCCGTTGCAGGCTCCTACAATGCCATAATCGGCATCGGCCATTTCACCCGGTCCGTTTACAACACAGCCCATTATACCCAATTTAAGCCCCGGATAATGAGAAAATCGTTCTTTGGTCATGGCCAATACTTTTTCAATATCATATTGGGTTCGTCCACAAGAAGGACACGAAATAAATTCTGTTTTACTCATCTTTAATCGACATGCCTGCATAATGGAGAGAGCCAGTTCTTCATTCTCTTTCATCGAAAAGTTGGGATTTTCTATCATCACCTCTTTTATTTTCTTAAAATAGT
>JAVWBZ010000180.1:0-3940 GCA_036649255.1 Bacteroidales bacterium | reverse complement strand
TAATTACCACTACAGGATTATAGTTACTCGGAAACTTTCGAATGAAAAACGAGTATCCCACTGCCGAAAGTACGGCTCCAAAAGCACAGGCAATTCCCAGTGAACTGAAAGCTTCGTCATGAATGGAAGGCAGCAACATGACGAGAATCCCTATAAACGAAATGAAAACGCCCAACAAATTAATTTTGGTGAAATTTTCTTTAAAATAGTAAATGGAAAGAAAGGCAACAAACATGGGAATGGTGGCAATGATAATGGAAACCACAGAAGGATCACTGTGTTTTAAACCGTAAGTTTCGAGAATAAAATACAAGAACGGTTCAAAACAACTGAAGGCAAGCAGCGTTTTAATGTCTTTTTGTTTGATTTTCAAATCATTTCTAAAGAATATCAAACAAATAATAGAAAAAAGGAGAGAAGCAATTACGACACGTAAATAAATGAGTGAAATAGGAGAAAAGTAATTGAGTAATTGCTTCGTTAATACGAATGAACTACCCCAAAGAAGAGTAGTACAAACCATTAATAAATAATAATACCAATCTTTTTGTTTCATGATTAAAATATTTTGAGGCAAAAAAAAGGAGAGGATCAACATCCTCTCCTTTTTTTGTCGGATTGAATCTATTATTCTTTGGCTTGCCCCTCAGCTTGTTCGGTTTGTGTGGCAAGCGGGTCGTTTTTCTTAAATTCTGCCTTAGACATAAAAGCGCAAACAAAACATAAAACCATAATGAATGTTGCCAAACCCCAAGTTGCCTTTTCCAAAAAATCGGTTGTTTTTCTAACTCCCATTATTTGATTGGAAGAAGCAAAATTCGAAGCTAAACCACCACCTTTAGAGTTTTGTATTAATACGATAAAGCCTAAAACTAAGCAAGCAAGAATGATTAAAATTACAACTACTGTTAACATTTTTTTATTATTTACTGGTTATTATCTTTTTCTGATTTTAATTTTTCAATTTGGGCTGCAAAGTAACAACTTTTTTCCGGAAAATGCAAGCTTAATTTTTTATACATTTTCAGGGCTTTACCATGGTAACCTTGTTTAGCATAAATTACTGCTAATGTTTCACTTATAAGTTCCGGATCTTCTTCTAAACTCTCTTTAACATAATTGGCATCCGCATCATGTTTCTCAGGAATATATTTAATTTTGGGAGGATCGTTGCTGAATTTGTCGATTAAATTATCAATCACAGTTTCTTCTTCTTGTTTGGAGTTTTCTCTGATCGTAAATTCATGAATAACTTCTGGCGTTTCATTTTCACCATCTCCGTTTCCTGTTTCTAATAGTTCTTCTTCTTCTAAGATAAACTCTTCTTCCTGAACAGATTCTTCTATGATTTCTTCTTCTATTTCTAAGGGAACAAACAGATCAATTTTATATTGATGAAATAGAGTTCTGTTATAGAAAGTGAGCAACCATCGTGCTTTTTCTTTTTCATATTTTCTTGGCTCCTGATCTTGTAACAGTTTTAGATAGAATAAATTCAGCCATGAAGAGGCCGGATATTGTTGCTGTAATTCTTTGATCCGGTTCAAAGCAGCTTCTTTTCCGATGGGAATTTCGTTCATATAATCAGAAAGTACAATTCTTTCCATAAGTTTTAATTCGATAATATACTTGTTTTTATTTTCAAATAATTGTTACCAATTTACAAATGCCTTATTAAAAATATCGTCGGTCAAAGCATCATTAATTTCACGCACCAAAGAAGATTCTACGGAAGAAAAGTTTTGAGAACTGGAATAGTCAGCATATCTGGAAAACGACTGGTCAAAATTTTGAGATTCATCAAAGGTATTGGTAAATTTTACACGTACGGTGATGGTTAATCGGTTCATGGCGGCAGTTTCGTTTCCCTGAATGGCGATTGGGGTAATCACATAATTGCTAATTTCTCCTTCGAGATTATAGTCACCGTTGTTATTGACGATGGTGAGGGGCGTTTGATTTTGAATTTTGTCTTTCAGGGCATTGGTAAAATCCTGGCTTAAAGAGGGGTTTACCAATGATGCGTTGTTGGTAAAGGTGCCTACATATACTGTTTTAGCCCGTGGATCAATGGTGCCTCCGGTAAGAGAAACGTTCAACTTGCAACTACTCATCGTCATGAGCAACCACAACAGCATCAAGGGAATGGGAGGTAGCGTGTATTTATAAACCATATTCTTTGATTTTTCGATATAAGGTTCTTTCGGAAATACCAAGTTCATCGGCAGCATTTTTTCGCTTATGATGATTCTTTTCCAAAGCTTTTTTTATTAACTCTTTTTCAACTTCTTCTATAGAATAATGATCTTCATCAATGATAATGGGTTCTTGAAAAGATTCATGTTCAGGATGAGACGGATATGATAGTTTTACCGATTCGTTGTGAGGATGATATTCTATGGTGTTATCTCCCAATCCGTAATCGGGTATAGGAGCAGGACACCTTTCACCATTCATCATATTCTTAACCAGTGTGCGTAATTCGGAAACTTCCCGTTTCATGTCGGCTAAAAACTTAAATACCAATTCTCTTTCAAAATATTCGGTTTTTTCCGATTCGTTCGGAATAAGCATTGGAAGAGACGAGACAATAGGATTGGTCAAATATTTGGAGATCATTTCTTTGTCAATCAGCCTGTTTTTTTCTATCAGAGAGATTTGTTCGGTAATATTTTTAAGCTGGCGAATGTTTCCCGGCCATGAATAATCTTTCAATGCCGTAACGGACTCTTCAGTTAATTCGATTTGAGGAACTCTGTATTTTTCCGCAAAGTCACTTGCAAATTTAGTGAAAATCAAAATAATATCCTCTTTTCTGTCTCGTAGAGGAGGAATAAAAATGGGAACGGTATTTAAGCGGTAATATAAATCTTCTCTGAATTTGCCTTTGGCAATCTTCTCGATGATATTTACATTGGTGGCGGCAATGATCCTGACTTTGGTCTTTTGTACTTTGGAAGAACCTACTTTGATAAATTCTCCGTTTTCGAGTACGCGCAACAAGCGAACCTGTGTCGGTAGCGGAAGATCTGCTACTTCGTCTAAAAAAATGGTTCCTTCGTTGGCCACTTCAAAATAACCTTTTCGAGACTCGGAAGCACCGGTGAAAGCCCCTTTTTCATGGCCAAACAGTTCGGAATCAATGGTCCCGTCGGGAATAGCCCCGCAATTTACCGCAATGTATTCACCATGCTTATTGCTACTATATTCATGAATAATTTTAGGAAAACTTTCTTTTCCTACTCCACTTTCTCCGGTAATTAAGACCGATAAGTCGGTGGCGGCCACTTGCACCGCAATGTTAAGAGCTCTATCCAACGCAGGATCAAAGCCTATAATACCGAAACGTTGTTTGATAGCAGTTAAATTAACATTCATATTTCAAAATGATGATCGGCAAAAATACTATTTTTTTTGATGTGACGGATGCATGAAAGGAACGCTATTCTTAAAATTTCCCGTAATATCGTATTTATTTTTTTTTGAGAAGTTGTTGTTAAGACAAAGTCGACTTTTGAAGGGTGCCAGATGAATGATCTAATGGCGCATCATAAAATCTAAGATATTATGCTATCTATATGCGGGTTATGGCGATTTGTGAAGATTATTTCTTCTTTTTTTTGGGGGGCTCCCTTCGCCTCTTTTTTTTATTTTATTTTCTTCTTTATCTTACTTCCGGCTTCGGGTCGGGCTTTCCGCTCCTCCTCCTCGCCGCTTACGCGGCTCCGGTGTATCCGCTGCAATCCCTGCCCCGAGGGCTTGTACATGCTGCCCGAAATAAATTCGGATATAACCCTATTTTTTTTATTGATAAAATACCATTTGGTTGACGAATCATAGAATTTATTACCGCTGTCGGGTAGAAAGTTACCGGCAGGGAAATCTATTTGAAGAAGGTGCTTTTTTTACACCCTTCTTTGGGCGCTCAAAAAAGCAATAT
>JAVWBZ010000179.1:0-3980 GCA_036649255.1 Bacteroidales bacterium | reverse complement strand
AGTATAAACATGGAGTACTGCATATTGTCTTGCCCAAGAAAGAGGTAAAACCAAAACTTCCTACTCGTGAAATTTCAATTAAGTAGCAAATTATTTGAATAAACGATAAAAAAGAACTGCCTACAAGCAGTTCTTTTTTCTTATGTAGGTTCTTTTAAACTGTTCTGAAGTCGTATTATAAATTTTGTATCTTTGCATTCATTTTTTTAATCAAACATAATTAATAGCCATGTCAGAAAAAATTTTATCCAAAGTAAAACCCGGATTTGTTTACGGGAAAGATTTACAAGAAATTTTTAGAATTGCCAAAGCCGAAAAATTTGCACTTCCTGCCGTTAATGTAGTGGGGAGTGATTCTGTAAATGCCGTTATGGAAGCAGCCAAGGCGGTAAACTCTCCTGTTATGATCCAATTTTCAAACGGTGGAGCCTATTTTTATGCTGGCAAATCATTGAAAAATGACAATGAAAAAGCGGCAATTCAAGGAGCCATTATTGGGGCAAAACACATTCATCAAATAGCTGAAATGTATGGTATTCCAGTTGTTATTCATACTGATCATGCCGCTAAAAAACTTCTTCCTTGGATCGACGGGTTACTGGATGCAGGCGAAGCTTTCTATAAGAAACATGGCAAACCTTTGTTCAGTTCTCATATGCTTGATCTTTCGGAACAATCCTTGGAGGAAAATATCGAAATCTGTAAAAAATATTTGACACGTATGTCGAAAATGGAGATGACTTTGGAAATTGAATTGGGAATTACGGGTGGCGAAGAAGATGGGGTAGACAATACGGGAATTGACAGTTCACGTTTATATACCCAGCCTGAAGATGTGGCCTATGCTTATCAGGAATTGAGTAAAATTAGCCCTAATTTTACGATCGCAGCTTCTTTCGGTAATGTACACGGTGTTTATAAACCCGGTAATGTGAAATTGGAACCCATTATTTTGCATAATTCTCAAAAGTATATTCAAAATAAATTTGCGACCAAAGAAAATCCGGTCAATTTTGTATTTCATGGTGGTTCAGGATCCGAACCGGCTAAAATTAAAGAAGCAATTGGTTATGGTGTGGTAAAAATGAATATCGATACCGATACACAATGGGCTTTCTGGGAAGGTGTTATGAGTTATTATAAGAAAAATGAAGCTTATCTTCAAAGCCAAATCGGCAATCCTGAAGGAGAAGATAAACCCAATAAAAAATATTACGATCCTCGTGCATTTTTGAGAGAAGGTGAAAAATCATTGGTTGAAAGACTGAAAATCGCTTTTACCGATTTAAATGCAAATGATCGCTGTTAATTATGGATATTGAGAAGCGAATAGATATAAGATCGGTGTTATGATTTGAACGACCTTGTATCTATTCGCTTGTGTTTTTATATAAAATATTTTTCAAGATGATTCCTCCTAAAAAGCAGAAGAAATTGTGTTGATAGTTGCTGTTTCCAAAGACATTAAATCCGTTTTTCTTTTTGATGTGTGGCATCGTGTACTGGCGGAGAAAGTAGTGGCAGATATGGATATGCCTCCGTTCGACAAATCTGCCATTGGATGGTTATGCATTTCGTAAACAGGATCTGTGGGAGGAAATTTACGGGTATAGGAAGTGATAGTGGCCGGCCAACAACCGTCTGTAGCGGTTGAACTTGGTAATTATGCGAAAATCATGACAGGAGCGCTGATTATGAGGTACAAAAGTGGAATATAGTAAACAAGTTTCTAAGAATGAGGTACTGCTTGAAAATACAGCTGAGCTATGCTACAGGGGGGAAATGTTAAATTGGGAGAGATTTTGTTGCAACTGGGTATTTTATTACAATCGGAATACATTGCCGTGTTGGCTATGTGTGGCTATCAACAGGTAACGAGTTGATGGAATCCGACATGAATCCTTCTGTTTGCCAGATTCGTAATACCAATGCGTACCAACTTTATGCGCAAGTGATTGAAAAGAATGCCATTCCTTTTTATTATGGCATTAGGAGAAGGTTGCTTGTGAAATCCTGAAGAAAGCAACGGAAGAAAATGATGTAGCGTTTTTTACTGGCGGAGTATCTATGGGTGATTTTGTACAGAAAGTAATTGCAGCTTTGCATTTTGAAATAGCTTTTAAGCAGATTGTTCTACAAACAGATAATGCTGTAAAGTAAAACCGAATATATATTCGGTTTTACCGGATAATCCTGTATTTTTTTTATTCAGTTTGAGTTGTTCGGAACCCCCTTACTCTGTTGATTGCAAAATTTTCACTATGTACCTAAAATCATTCCCTTGCCGTTGAAGAAAGATTATCAACATAAATGTACCGAAAGATTCGCTTGGATTTCGTGTGTGATAGCGGCTGATAGAGAAATAGAGGCGGTTGATTATCAAGGCTCATATAAGCTCGTTGACGCGGATAGATGGTTCTTTTATCGTGGAAGCGGGAATAGATAAAATTTAATAAGGGAACAATTGTAGATCTACAACTCATATAATCGCAAAATTAATTATTTACGCATATCTGTCATGGATAAATGCAATTTAAGGTGTTGTTATTGCATACCCGGAAGGCATTCAGGATACTTTGTCTTTTGAAGAGATTGCAGGTTTTGTGACAGTAGCTGTTTTAATGGGAATAAATAAGGTGCGCATTACAGGGGAAGCGCCTTTGTTAAGAAAAAATGTGATGGAATTTGTAAAAAATTGTTGCTATAGATGGAATCAAGGAAGTAGGACTTACCACCAACGCTCTGTTGTTGTCTCGATATGCGGAAACATTGAAAAACGCTGAGTTGAAAAGAATCAATATCAGTTTAGATGCGATAGATCCGGTAAAGTATGCTGAAATAACAAGAGGGGCGAAGTGGAAAAAGTATTTGAGTGAATTGAAAAGGCAAAAGAGATTGAATTTAATCCCATTAAGATCAATTGTGTGGTGAATTACAGCGCTGAATAATACCATTGCAGTGGAAATGGCACAATATTGTAAAGAAAAAGATTTGCAAGTATGCTATATTCGTTGCAGGACTTTGTATAAAGTTGATTTTCCAATGGTAGAAGGTGGTGATGGAGGAAATTGCAAAATAGGTAATCGATTGCGCCTGACGGCGAATGGAAAATTAAAACGTGTCTTTTTAACGATATGGAATATGATTAGGAAGATCGGTTTTGAACAGGTTATTAAAATGGCATTGAAAACGAGCCTGAATGTGGCATGGCGAATTATCATAATAGGTTTAACAATAATTGGTGGATGATGGGTTGAACAATTTCTTATCTTTCTTGTTTGACCTGAAACTGAAAAATAAAATAATGAAAAAGAACTATGGTGTTGTTACTTTTGTTGGCAGTCCAATGACTTTGTTGGGGGAAATCATCAAAGTGGGTGATATTGCTCCTGATTTTATGGTTATAGACAGTGATTTGAACACCATTCATCTTAGAGATTTTAAAGGTAAAACCAAAGTTATTTCAGTGGTTCCTTCTATTGATACGGGAATTTGCGATTTACAAACACGTAGATTTAACCAAGAGGCCTTAAAACGGAATAATGTAGTTTTCTTCTCAATTTCATGTGACTTGCCGTTTGCTTTGAAACGTTATGGTAATGTCACTGATGTGGATAATATTATTTTGGCTTCCGATTATAAAGATACCGATTTTGGATTGAAGTATGGATTACTTGTTGAAGAGTTGCGTCTTTTGGCAAGAAGTATTATTATTTTGGATAAGAACAATAAGGTAAAGTATGTAGAGATCGTCAATGAAGTAGCTAGTCATCCCAATTATGAACTGGCTCTTCCCTACATTTAAAAGAATTTTAGTTTTTAATATCCATGGCATTTCTCAAGGCATTTCCCAGCAACATAAAAGCCAGTACCATTAACATAATGGCAATACCGGGAATGATAGCCAAATAAGCATTATCCAACACGATGTAAGCATAATTTTCTTTCATCATCATCCCCCAGGAAGGGGTAGGAGGTTG
>JAVWBZ010000178.1:0-3983 GCA_036649255.1 Bacteroidales bacterium | reverse complement strand
CCGATTTAACCGGTATCAGTGCCATTTTATCTGTTACTCCTTATTACAATCGCCCTTCTCAAGAAGGTTTATATGAGCATTATATGGAAATTGGAAGACATTCTCCCCTTCCCGTCATTTTATATAACGTACGTTCACGCACAGCTTGCAATCTTGACGCCGAAACCACTTTAAAACTTGCTTATGATTGCCAGAATATCATCGGAATCAAAGAAGCATCAGGCAATATGAATCAAATCATGAAAGTGGTTAAACATAAGCCGCAAGATTTCTTGGTCATCTCAGGTGACGATGCCATTACCCTTCCCTTGATGGCCGCCGGAATAGACGGACTTATTTCAGTGGTAGCCAATGCCTATCCCAAAGAAGTTGCTCAAATGATACATCTTGCCATGCAAGATCACTTTGCCGATGCACGCAACATCCATCATCATTTACTTGATATTACACAAGCTTGCTTCAAAGAAGGAAACCCCGCAGGCGTTAAAACATTTTTAGCTATCCAAGGGAAGATAGGATACCATTTAAGATTGCCTTTGACCAGAGTATCCACCGAATTGCAAAAATATATCAAAGAAATCGCAACCGTTTAATATGAAGGAAAAAATATTACCTTTTGTAATATGCTTCATCCTAACCATTCCGCTCTTATCGCAAAACAGAGATAAAAAATTATCCGATTTACATCTGCCTGAAACCTATGTTACAGTCACGTTAGAATCGCAAGCACAAATTGAAAAACTTGGAAAAACTTTTTCAATTGATAAGGTATTTTATCATGCAGAAAATTCTAATTTCACTGTTCAGATCTGGCTCAATCAAAATCAATATCTTCGTTTTGATTCTTTAGATATTCCCTATAGCACAATTGAAAACGAAGCCAATAAATCCGCACTATCCATGGCCACATCGGTTGTTGAAATGCAAAGCTGGAATCATTATCCTACTTATTCAACTTATCTGGCGATGATGGATCGTTTTCAAAGTCGTTACCCACAACTTTGCCGTATTGACACCATTCTATCCAATACGCCCGGTGGGCACAAAATATTGGCTGCACACATCAGCAATCACCCGGAATTGGAAGAAAACAAACCTGCTTTTTTTTATTCTTCTTCCATTCACGGAGATGAAGTTTCAGGTTATATGCTTATGCTGCGCCTGATTGATTATTTATTAAGTAATTACGAAAAAGACAGTTCCATACAAAATTTGGTCAACAACATCAAAATTTGGATATGCCCTCTCGAAAACCCCGATGGCACTTATCGTGTCAGCAATAATTTAATCGGCCCCTCTCCTATTTCAACACGGGGAAATGCAAACGGAATGGATTTAAACCGTTCTTATCCACCCATTGGATATCTACGTCATCCTCTTGAACCTGAAATTGAAGCAATGATTCACTTTGTTGAGTCTCATTATTTTGTAATGTCGGCTAATTTCCATGGCGGATCAGAGGTGTACAATTATCCGTTCGATCTATGGAAGGCAACTCATAAAGCACACGCCGATGATGGCTGGTTTGAGATGATTGGAAGAAAGTATGCCGATTCTTGTCATTTTTATGCAGACAACAATTATTTTACAGAAATGAACAATGGAGTTACACAAGGTGCTGCATGGTACACTGTTGAAGGATCTAGACAGGATTATATGAATTTTTACCAACATTGCAGAGAAGCTACCATAGAACTCTCTTTAAATAAAATACCAGATTCAACCGTTTTATCTCAACTATGGAGATATAACAAAGCTTCTTTGCTTCATTATATGGAAGAATGTTTAGAGGGTTTCAGGGGAACGATTACCGATTCCATCACTGGTGAACCTGTTAAGGCTTTTGTTTCGGTAAAGCAACACGATTGCAACAACTCCGAAGTATTTTCCACTCCCTCCGTAGGGAATTACCACCGTCCCATTAGAGCTGGAAACTATACGGTTTATTTTTATGCAAAAAATTATCTGCCTAAAACCTACGAAATTACCGTTTCGGATGATAATGTTGTAATACTTGATGTAGAACTGGTACGGGGAACACTCCCTATCAACAAAAAGATCAAAATTGATATTTTCCCAAATCCAACCCGAAATAAGATTAATATTGTGATTCCCGAATGGGAAAATCAAAACATTGTAGCAACACTATGGGACATAAATGGAAAATTATTGAAAAACGAAACCATCAAATCCGAAACCACCCTACTGGATTTATCATATTATGCTACTGGCATTTACATTATAAATTTCATCACAAAAGAAGGATTTACCAGCAGTCATACTATAATCAAAGAGTAAACTATTTCCCATCTTTTCTAAGCACGATCAAAACCGTATATATTAAGATCTTAAGATCCATCTGCAAAGACATATTTTCGATATACAGGATATCCCATTTCAAGCGTTCTACCATTTCATCCACATTTTCAGCATAACCGAACTTTACTTGCCCCCACGAGGTTATTCCGGGTTTCACACCCATAAGTAGCTTATAATAAGGTGCTCGTTCCACAATTTTATCAATAAAGTATTGTCTTTCCGGGCGTGGCCCTACCAACGACATATCTCCTATCAATACATTAAAAAACTGGGGGGTTTCGTCCAATCTTGATTTTCTCATGAATCTCCCGAAAGGAGTAATGCGCGGATCGTCATGGCTCGAAAGTTGAGGCAAATCTTTTTCCGCATTGGTAAACATGGAACGAAATTTGATAATTTTAAAAGGTTTACCTTTATAACCAATACGTTCTTGGGTGTAAAAAACAGGACCTTTGGAAGATTTTTTTACACCAATGGCTAAAAATAGATACAACGGAAAGAGCAATATCAAAGCAGTCAAAGAAAGAATTATATCGAAAAAACGTTTTAAGTACCGTTGCCAATCGGAAAGATAATCGGGAGAAATAGAAATCAACGGCTCATACATCACAGAAGATATTTTCACCGTTCCCATCAAATAGTCTTGTGTTTGAGGAATAATTTTCAGGACTACATTTCCATAATCCCTGACTGTCATCAAAATAGACTCAATATGTTTTCTTTTTCCATTTTGGATGGCAATGATGAGTTCTTCAATATTATGTTCTTTGATAATGTCTAACAAATTTTCCAAATTCCCCAAACAAGGCAACTCCGAAGATAAAATCTCATCCTCTTCATCTGGAATCATCACATAACCGATCATGTAATTACCCGATTGCTTATTTTGCTTAAGCACAGATTTATAAGTATTCAATGCCACCTGATCACTTCCAACAATGAGGGTATTAAAGCCCAATTGACCTCTATGAATTTTTCGATTGATATGGGTGGTAATAATCAATCGAGGGATATAGGTCAGAATAAATTGTGAAGAAAATAAAAATAGATAGTATTTAATATAATCAACGTAATTGTTTACAATATCATCCAGTATAAAAGCAAAAAAGAATATCAAGGTGCCCAGAAAAGTAATTCCAATGGTAGTTTCTAGTTCCTTTAATCTTGATTTTCTATTAATTTTACGATAGTAACCGACAAAAATATGGAGCAATGACCAATAAATAGGGCAAAATATCAGGCCAATAAAAAATTTAGTATCATGCAGAATATCAGCAGAAAAATGGTTAAATAGCTGAGGATCGACATTATATTTTCTATAAATAAAAAAAAGAACCCACGTAAACATGGCTGCTATAACATCGAAAAAGACATAGATGAAAGTGAGTTTTTTTTTGTTCATTATCAGTTATATGTCGTAACTAATTTAATATTATCCAAGTAAAATTTAGAGTTATTGGCAGAACTAATTCCAGCAATGGATACTTTGATCGTATTATATCCACTTGAAGTTACCACACGAGTAATGGTATTAAACAGGTCAATATAGATCGTCTTCCACTCCCCTTGAGAATCGGAACTTGTTCCGGTAATACTGGCAATGGGATAATGGGTTTCAAAACCACTTGTATTAGGCATATAAATGCCTACATGCATATCATTGT
>JAVWBZ010000177.1:0-4015 GCA_036649255.1 Bacteroidales bacterium | reverse complement strand
AGCAAGCTAAAAAAGACTACAAAGAGGTGATCGTGGCTTACGATGCACTTACGGTTATTGTAAATCCGAAGAATCCTATCTCAAAATTGACTCGCGAACAATTGGAAGATATTTTCACTGGAAAAATAACCAATTGGAAAGAAGTGGGTGGTAAAGATCAAAAAATTATTGTTTACTCGCGGGAAACCTCATCGGGAACTTATGAGTTTTTCAAAGAGAGCGTGTTGAACAAAAAGAATTACAAAACCTCTGTTTTGAGTTTACCAGCAACCGGTGCTATCGTCCAATCAATCAGCCAAACCGAAGGTGCCATCGGTTATATTGGATTAGCCTATTTGGATAAAAATATAAAAGGTTTGCAAGTGTCTTACGATCAGGGAAAAACCTATATTACGCCTTCTTTTGCAAATGCAAAAAATAGAATATATCCGATTGTTCGTCCATTGTATTATTATTACTTGAGCGCAAAAGAAAAAAAAGTTAAACCGTTTATTGATTTTGTATTAGGTGTAAACGGACAAAAAATTATTTCAGCAATAGGTTATATTCCTGTTAAATAAATGATTGCAAAACAATATAAAAATTGTGAATCCTGTGAAAATGAATAATACCAGACCCAATCTGAAACACAAAAAAAGATTTTTCGAATTTTTGATTGAAAAAGGATTGTTAATATGCGGTAGTATGACCGGTATCATCATCATCCTTATTGTAATTTTCCTTTTCAAAGAAGGGGCTTCTTTTTTTACAAACCGCATTATTGAACAAGGATATGTACTTGCTATCAATGCCAAAAATCCTATCAGAAAAATTGATTCCAAAGATATTAAAGATATTTTTGATGCTAAAATCACCAATTGGAAGGAACTTGGCGGAAACGACCAGGAAATCATGCTTTTTCGTTTTGAAGATCTCACTGAATTTTACACCGAAGAGGAATTGGGTAAAGATTTTGAGTTGGTCCCCGAAAAGATTAACGAAGTCATTGCTCATTATGAGGGAATAATTGCTTTTGTTCCTGAAATGTTTATTCCGGAGGATTTTAAAGGAGTTCTGATAGACGATCCGCGTATTTCATTGGCAGCGTTTTTCGGAGGAACGGAATGGATTCCTACAACGACTCCGTCTCCTCAATTTGGCGTTCTTCCGTTACTCCTGGGTACGTTATGGGTGAGTATTGCCGCTATTTTAATAGCGCTTCCGTTAAGTTTGGCAATTGCTATTTACTTGGCAGAAATTGCCAATATGCGTGTTCGTAATATATTGAAACCTTTGATAGAACTTCTGGCCGGTATTCCATCGGTGGTTTATGGATTTTTCGGCTTGATAGTGGTGGTTCCATTTGTGCAAAAAGTATTTGGATTACCACTTGGTGAAACCGGTTTGACAGGAAGTTTGATTTTAGCGATTATGGCATTACCTACCATTGTGACTGTTGCTGAAGATGCCATGCGTAATACCCCACGAAGCATGAAAGAGGCCAGTTTGGCACTTGGTGCTACGCAATGGCAAACTATCCAAAAAGTGGTTCTACCTTATTCTAAATCTGGAATTAGTGCCGCTGTTGTGCTGGGTATCGGTCGTGCTATCGGAGAAACCATGGCGGTTTTGATGGTTACCGGAAATGCTGCCGTTATTCCTACTACATTGATGGAACCATTGCGTACCATTCCGGCTACAATAGCCGCTGAGTTGGGAGAAGCGCCAAAAGGTGGTGTTCACTATGAAGCATTGTTTTTACTTGGATGTATCTTATTTTTGATCACGCTAATAATTAGTATAACGGTCGATCATATCAATAGAAAGAAAACCTATGCTTAATCCTTTCAAACATTTTAATAACATCAATAAAAATGGATAGAAAAATTATATATAAAATCAACCGCAGAAAACGTTGTTCGCAAACTGTCTTTTTTAGCATTTTTCGCTTGCTGAGTTACGGAATTGTGGCAATTTTGGTCTTTATTATCGGATTTATTGTGGTTCGAGGTATCGGAGTTATCAATTGGAAATTTCTTACAACAGCGCCTACTGATGGAATGACACAAGGCGGAATAATGCCAGCAATTGTCGGAACATTTTGTTTAATTGCGGGAAGTAGTTTGTTCGCATTTCCAATCGGAATCCTTTCCGGAATTTATAGCGCCGAATATGGTAAAAATACAAAGTTAATTCGCTTTATCCGAATCATGACCAATAATCTTAGTGGAATTCCTTCCATTGTTTTCGGTCTGTTTGGTATGGCATTGTTTGTGAATACATTAGGTTTTGGAGATTCTATCATTGCCGGTTCGTTTACCTTGGGCTTGCTGATTCTTCCGTTGGTGATTCGTACGACGGAAGAAGCATTTATGTCTATTGACGACGGATTCCGTCATGCCAGTTTGGCGTTGGGGGCAACAAAATGGCAAACCATTCGTAAAGTGCTTTTTCCGATGGCTTTCCCGAATATTCTGACAGGATTGATTCTCTCTATAGGACGTGTTTCAGGCGAAACGGCGCCGATTCTTTTTACTGTTGCCGCTTATTTCTTACCCAATTTACCCACAAGTATCTTTGATCAAGTAATGGCATTGCCCTATCACCTTTATGTGATTGCCACCAGCGGTACGAACTTGGAGGCTTCACGTCCGATTGCTTATGGAACAGCCTTGGTGTTGATTGCGATTGTGTTAATTATTAATATTATTGCAAATTTATTGCGTCGCTATTTTGCAAAGAAAACAAAGATTAATTAATTTGAAATATGGAAAAAATAAAAGCAGAAAATGTCAATTTTTACTATGGAAGTTTCCAGGCATTAAAAGATATTAATATTGAAATTGAAACCAACACGGTTACTGCCTTTATTGGTCCTTCTGGATGTGGAAAATCCACTTTCTTGCGACTGCTGAACCGTATGAACGATCTAATTGAAGGCATTCGTTTGGAAGGAGCTATTTACATTGATGGCAAAAATATTTATGATAAAGGAACTTTGGTGGATGAACTTCGACAAGAAGTGGGGATGGTGTTCCAAAAACCGAACCCGTTTCCGAAATCCATTTTTGAAAATGTGGCTTATGGACTGCGTGTCAATGGAATCCGTGACAAACATTACATTGAACAACGGGTGGAAGAATCTTTGAAAAGTGCTGCACTATGGAATGAAGTGAAAGACAAGTTGAAAAAATCGGCTTTTGAACTTTCGGGTGGTCAACAGCAACGATTGTGCATTGCTCGTGCCATGGCTATCCAGCCTTCAATTTTATTGATGGATGAACCTGCCTCTGCCCTTGACCCTATCTCAACAGCTCGTATTGAGGATTTGATTCACGAATTGAAAAAAGATTTTACAATTGTTATTGTGACTCATAATATGCAACAAGCTGCTCGTGTGAGCGATAAAACAGCCTTTTTTTATCTGGGTGAGTTAATAGAATACAATGATACCAAGAAGATTTTTATGAACCCTGACAAACAGGAAACTCAGAATTATATTACAGGAAGATTTGGATAATAAAGATCATCGTGATAAGGAAAATATAACCACTTTCTGCCACATAGAAAAAAGAGAACAATATAAAATTAATAATAAATGGAATATAGATTAACATGTTCATTTCCAATGATAAAAACAGTTTGCTATCTGTATTCTATCAAAAAAATAGATTAACATGAGAGCTTTTGAAGATCAATTAAATGAATTACGAAATGACCTTCTTGAGATGTGGAATTTGGTCATTTCACAAATGACAAAGGCGCAGCAGGCCTTTTTGAATACCGACAAGGAGTTGGCTCGTGAAATTGGATATTTTGAGAAAAAAGTGGATGTTTTTGAGCTAAAAATTGATAAAGATTGTGAACTGTATATTGCACTTAATAACCCGGTTGCGATCGATTTGCGGTTTGTTCTTTCCATTCTGAAAATCAATACGGCTTTGGAACGGTTGGGCGATTTTGCCAAAGGAATTTCACGTCGCGTTATTGATTATCCAGTTGACAAACCCAATAGTGATTTGATGAAAATTATGCA
>JAVWBZ010000176.1:0-4016 GCA_036649255.1 Bacteroidales bacterium | reverse complement strand
AGTTTTAATTACAACGGAAGCAGTTAATCCGGATACAGTGATTGCTCCTTTTTATACTTCAAATACTAGTTTAATAGAAATAGCGAATCTTGAGGCAGGTAGTCGTTACTATGCATATATAAGAGCTTATTGCCAAAATGAAAGTAATCCGAGCAGATGGACGGAACAACCCTATATTTTCTTTACAAAATGTTTACCGGTTGCTATTCCATTGTTTGAGAACTTTGATATTTGGGGAACAGGAGAACCTGCCAGACCGCTTCCTCCCTGCTGGTCCAGAATAAATAACAATACCTCTAATCCTAATCCTTATATTGATGATACCTATCCATACAGTGGACCAGGATGTATATATCTATTCGCATCCTCTACTTCTGATAGTTATCTGGTATCTCCGGAATTGGATGTAGACGATTGGAGTAATGTAAAAGTATCGTTTAAAGCTCGAATCAATAGTAATACTAATACTTATGGGAAATTAACCGTTGGTATTAGCACAAATCCTTCCGACACAACTACTTATACGGTTCTTCATACGATTAATCATGCAGATTATACCGTTACGGGTACTTCTACCGCTGCATGGATTGATTTTGAATTCCCATTAACCGGCTATACCGGAGAAGGACATTATTTGGTAATAGGTTCATCCGCAATTTCTAATTTGGTTTATATTGATAATTTTGCAGTTGAAGTATTGCCTGATTGTCAACGTCCGTACAATGTTATTTTCTCAAGTATTGATGCTTCATCGGCTGTGGTAAGTTGGGGTAATAATAATGCCGGAAATTATCAGGTAATATATGGACCTAAAGGTTTTAATATTGCCAATGGAACACCACTTGATGTTAATGCAGGAGACACCTCTTATTTGATTACAGGATTAAACTCTAATACCTTCTATGATGTATATGTAAGAAGCCATTGTGGAGAAACATATGGTGATTGGTCTTTTACCAGAACTTTCAGAACAGGATGTACCGCTATTACGACCGTTCCTTTTACGGAGAATTTTGACAATGAACCCATAGGCTCAAGTGTTGATGTAGAAGCTATTCCTTGTTGGAATCGTCACTATCCAGGCTCTACTTCTACTATTTATCCTTATGTTAATTCCAATTCTACAGCTCCTACAGCTCCCAATGTGTTATATTTTTCTACAAGTTCTAGTTATTACAGTTATGTCACACTTCCGCTAATCGATACAACTGTTTTGGATCTGTCGGATTTACAACTTTCATTTAAATTGAGAAAAACTTCCGCTAATTATAAGCTTGAAGTGGGTGTAATGACCGATCCTCATAATTTTGGAACTTATCAAGTGATAAATTCAAACTTATCTCCCGCTGCTACTAATACATGGGAAGATTTTACCGTAAACTTTTCCACTTATACCGGAAATGGTGCTTATATTACGCTTCTTGCTCCGGCTGGTTCTACGATCTATTTAGATGACATTTTATTGGAAAATAGAACTTTCTGTGATGCTCCTACCAATTTCACTGCTTCTAATACCACTCTAACTTCTGCTACTTTAAACTGGACGGAAAATGAAAATGCTACTGAATGGCAAGTTGCTTATGGTCCACAAGGTTTTATAGTGAATGAAAGCGCTACTGTGGTGGTCAATACCAATCCTTATACCCTTTCTGGATTACAGCCTCATACGATTTACGATTGTTATGTACGTTCTGTTTGCTCTGTTGAAGGTTATAGCAGCTGGGTTAAAACTACTTTTTATACAATTGATAATATTCCTAATACTTCTGATGTTCATTTCGAAACATTTGAAGATTATATAACAGGAAATTCGGTAGCTTCGGAAGCTCAGGCTTTAGGCAGAACTTTCTGGAATACATGGAACTTTACACCCGGAAATGCGAGCGATGCATTGGTGTCTAACGAGCAGGCTTCAACAGGTAATAAATCGTTGAAAGTATTAGCAGGAAATGATAATGTGCTATTGTTAACAGATACCAATACCGGAATTCATACCATTGAATGGGATATTTTTGTTCCGGTAGGTAAAAAAGCTTACCACAGTGTTATGCAGGAATTTATTGATGGAGATCATGTAACAAGAGGAGTGGAAATTTATTTTAGCGAAGGTACTGTCGGTCATATTAAAACGGCTGGAAATATTCAAGTAGAATTTAATTATACACCGAATACTTGGGTACACAATGCCATGATTATAGACCTTGATCAGGATGTAGCTGTTTTCACGACAGGGGGACATGTTGTACATACCTGGCAATGGAGTAATACTGGTATTAAAAGATTACGCGGAATGAACATTTTCGGTGAAAATCAAGCTTCTACCCTTTACTATATAGATAATATTGATTATGTAAGTAGTTTGGATAGTACTCGTATTCTGTTGGCTTCAGCAGATGCAAACGGTAGTATTTCTCCTGTGGGCGCTCAAATAGTACCTGTTGGAAGTACTCAATCGTTTACCATGACACCTAATGCCAACTGTGTAATTAATGATGTATTGGTTGATGGAAGCAGTGTATTAAACCAATTGGTAGGGAACGTTTACTCTTTTACCAATGTGATGGCAAATCATAGCATTCATGCTACTTTCCGTGATACCAGTACGGTTATTGTTGAATATACTATTACAGCCAGTGCCGGTATGGGTGGAACTATTACACCTTCAGGTGATGTTGTGGTAACCGCTGGAACAAGCAAAACTTTTACAATGACTGCTCAACCCGGTTATGAAATCCAACAAGTTCTGGTGGATGGTAATAACGAAGGACTTTTAAATAGTTATACCTTTAATAATATTTTGGCTAACCACCTCATTCATGTGGATTTTAACAATGTGGGAATCGAAGATGTCTCCATTGCAAATCAAGTTCAATTGTCACCAAATCCAGCTGATAACTTTATTTATATTGGTGTATCGGATCAGTTGACGGTTAAAGAAGCAGGAATTTACGATGTTTATGGTAAACTTGTTAAAGATCTTTCTATAAAAGATAAAAATACGGAAATAAACGTATCTGCTTTGAGCAGTGGAATTTATTTCGTTCGTTTATCATGCGATGAAGGTTTTATTGCCAAAAAGTTTGTGAAAAAATAATAAGATCGTAATAGATCTCTAATTTATCAAGAGGATGTTCAGAAATGGACATCCTCTTTTGTTTACATAAAAAGTTTGCACACAAAAGGATATTTTCAACTTTGCTTTATCTCGGCCAATCTGTAACTATATTTAAAAAGGAAAAATTAAATGTTGACATTTTTTTGTACCTTTGCCCCTCTCAAATTTTGAAATCATTATAAATGAAAAAACATTATTGGAACGAGTATCAAAAAACAATTGCCGGAGATCAATACTTTTATGAAAGAAGTTGTATTAGGCAAACCTTTTTTCCAGGTTCTGAAGCCGCTTTTCTGAAAATGATGCGGGAAGAGTTGGGGAAAGATATTTATGATGAAGTGAATCAACATACTTGTACCGGAATTGGTTATCATGCTGATGTGGTTCCTTTGGAAACAACCATGACGGTAGTAGCACGCCTCTTTGCTTTGATGACGCAGGCCGGATATAAAAATTATGTGCCTTCTTGCGTAACTTCGTTCGGAATTTTTTCTGAAATGGTTTCCATGTGGAAACACAATCCCGAATTATTGGAAAAAACACGTAACATATTGCGTGAAACGACGGGTCGGGAATTTGAAATTCCTGAGAATATTGCACACCCTTCCGATATTATCTATAAGTTCCGCTATGAGTTAAAAGATAAAATGAAATACCAACTGATCAATCGATTTACGGGAAAACCCTTGAAGGTGGTGGAACACATAGGTTGTCATTATGCTAAAATATTTCCAGAAGAAGGAGTAGGGAAGGCGGAATTTCCTTATGTATTAGCCGGTATGATTGAAGCGTGGGGGGGAGAAGTAATCGACTATCCCGAAAGAAGACATTGCTGTGGTTTTGGATTCCGTCAATATTTAGTACAAGAAAATCGTGGTTATTCTATCGCCAATTCAAAGAA
>JAVWBZ010000175.1:0-4018 GCA_036649255.1 Bacteroidales bacterium | reverse complement strand
TATAAAGGCGGCCCAATATCATCAATTAACACTTTCTTCTTGTACGATCAATGAAATTATTTCTCTTTTCAGAAAAAATCGAGGAAAAACAAAAAATGTTCACTATCGGAACAAAGACTATAGAATATTGGAGAAACTTACCAAATATGCACTCGACCTTCACAAGTTAGATATCGTGGGAGCCAAAGATCAAAACGGGAAATTATTAGCCGGAGCACTTTTTTTGAAAGATCGCGACAGGACATGGTTCTGGTTTTCCGGAAGAGACAATCGATATGCGGAGGGAAGAGCCATGTTTTTCATTGTGGACGAATATATTAAAATGCACGATAAACAAGAATTGGTATTGGATTTTAACGGTTCCATGAATGAAAATGTGGCAAGATTTTATAAAGGATTTGGGGCTGAAAAATATTCCTACCCAATGGTCTGTTACACCAGAAGATTTTATTTGAGTAAACTTATTCAATTGTATAAAAATATAATGAAATAGAATATGAAATCAATCAAACACTTAGGAAAAGAAAACTCATTATTCAACCATTTTATTTCCGAAATAAGAAGCATAGATGCTCAAAAAGACAGTATGCGTTTCCGGAGAAATTTAGAACGTATTGGAGAAATTTTTGCGTATGAAATCAGTAAAACTTTCGAATATGAAGATCATGAAGTGATCACTCCTCTTGGCATTTCCAATATGCAATTATCTGATAACCAACCTGTATTGGCCACTATTTTACGGGCAGGACTTCCTTTGCATCAAGGGTTACTCAACTATTTCGACAAATCAGACAACGCTTTTATTTCGGCTTTTCGGAAACATCATCGTGACGGTTCTTTTGAAATTCAAGTGGATTATATGTCTTCCCCCGCTCTGGAAGATCGTATTCTGATCCTGGCCGATCCCATGTTAGCTACCGGAAAATCGATGTTGCTGGCCTACCAAGAACTTTTAAACAACGGAAAACCTCGCCACACTCATTTTGTTTCCACCATTGCCAGTATTCAGGGAGTGGAATACCTACAACAAAATCTTTCGCCTTCAAAATGCACCATTTGGATTGGTGCTTTAGATGACGAATTGACGGCACAATCCTATATTGTTCCCGGTTTAGGCGATGCCGGCGACTTGGCTTACGGGTGCAAGATCAACGAATAATTTTTATTTATAAAATATAAATCACTAATAATAAGTATAATATAAAATATTTTCGGAAAAATATCACCCTATCTTGGAAATAATAAAAAAAGTTGTATTTTTGCAACCCTAAAACAACGAGCGGTGCTGTAGCTCAGTTGGTAGAGCAACGGACTGAAAATCCGTGTGTCACTGGTTCAATCCCGGTCAGCACCACAAAAATATAAAAAGGCTTTCTGAGAAGAAAGTCTTTTTTATATTGAAAAAATTCGATTTAATTCAATTTCGATTAGGGGCTTTCTGCTTTTGGTAAGTAATTTAGAGTTTTATTTATTTGAGATTTGAAAATAGAGATTGGCACGTAAAATTTCAACTCCTTCCTGTTTTTCAACAGAAGCAATAAGTCGTTCCATTATTTCGGAATCTATTTTGATCTTTTGTTTTCCTCTTTGATCAATTAAAAATACTTCGTTTCGTTGAACATCTATCAGTTCATAATAAATCTTTCCGTTCAATAAACATTGGTGAAGAATACCACACTGTTCCATTAAATGAATATTATTATAGAGAGTCGCTTTGCTCACGTGATATTTGCTGTTGTGCATTTTAACAAATAATTCTTCCACCTGAAAAGGATATTTATGCTCCACCATCGTTCGCAAGATAGTGAATCTTTCCTGTGTTTTACGATATTTATTCTGGATGATAAAAAGATTAAATATTTCAAAATAAAGATCGTATCTATTTTTTTCCATCTCGTTTTAAAATTTTCGCAAATTTACACTATAATTTTACTTCTCCCCAATTTTAAGAAAACAAAATATTCAGTTCCTTTCGTCATTTCAACTTTCGGAAGGAGTTGTCACGTTTGTCTTGAGTGCTTTGTCCTATGTGCAAAAATTGGCTATAGCAAGAAAAACAGGAAAAGGTATTGCTAATTTAGTTGCTAAAAAATGATTTCAACAAATAATTAAGATGTTAGTTGTCGGGAAGTGAAAACGAGCCTACTACTGGGTACCGTTTCAGTCGCCTAGTAGTAGGCGAAAACATTTTCCGTCATTTTACCAATAAACCATAAAAAAATCCTGAGAAATACTCGATTCCCGTATTCGGGAAATTCTACCCGCCTTATTATTAAAATCGCCCATAGCGCCATATGTATAATGAGACCGTTGCAAGGCAAAATAAACTATAAATAATTACTATACAGCTGTTTAATTGATAAAAAAGCAGTATCTTTGCCTTATCTTTAATTTGCAGAAATATGATCAAAGAAAATGTAGCGGGTTTTGCCGATATGATAGTAGAAAAAAGGAAAGTGAAAGAGGCGTTTTTTAAACAAATCGACACGATTATTAATTGGAAACAGATTGATAAAGAGATAAAAAAATATTACCGGAAAGGTCAAAGCGTAGATGGCCGACCGTCGTACAGTGGTTTGGTATTGTTTAAGATATGCTTGCTTCAAACATGGTATTGTTTAAGTGATTATGAGGTTGAAGAGCAGGTGAACGACCGTATTTCCTTCAGTCGATTTGTGGGTATTAGTATGGATGACAAAAGTCCAGATCATAGTGTTATGAGTCGTTTTCGCACGTCAATGACCAATAAGAAAGCCTATAATAAACTATTGAAAATGATCAATAAGCAATTGGAAGAGAAACAAATAATTGTCAAGACAGGTCTCCTTGTAGATGCCAGCGTCACCGACACGCCTCGCAAACCGAAAGGGAAAAAGGAATATGAGATAGTGGAAGATCGTAAAGAAGAAGAAGGAGTTGAAGTTTCCTCGATTTCTTTACAGGAACTCCCTAAACGGGGAGTAGACGGCGATGCCAAATGGTTGAAAAAAGGGGGGAAATTGCATTATGGGTATAAGCAACATGTTGGTACAGATGAAAATGGGATGATTCGTGTCGTGATCACCACAGCAGCCAACGAAAGCGACATCAAACATCTTGAAGATGTGATAGAAGCAGTGGACGATTTCGACCATAGGGCTTGGATAAAAGCCGATAAAGGTTATCAGTGTGCCACTAACGACCAAGTCATTAAAACCAAAAAGATGCGCAATCATATTATGCATAAAGCATTAAAAAAGAAACCTTTGACAAAATATGAGAAATTGTTTAATCGTTTAGTGAGCAAAATTCGCTATCGGGTAGAGCGTAGTTTTGGGTCGATGCGTCGGTGGTTCGGTGGCGGCAGGGCAAGATATGTCGGCATCGAAAAGATGCACACGCAGCACTTGATGGAAGCCATCGCCCACAATTTATATAGAGCCCCGGCGATAGCTGTGTCCATTCGTGTCAAATAACGAAAAACAAGAACAGGATGGGTAAAATATATGCGTATGGCTAGTAAATTTTAAAAAATAGAACTCGAAAAAATGAAAAAATAAAGCCTTTTTTCTGAATTTTCCATCTAAAAAATCTATTAACGAAAATGGTTGGATTTTGCAATGGTCTCATAATAAATATTATTCTCTCTATTTTTTTAGGATACTTCTTCGCCTCTTTTCGTCCTTGTTCCCTTTTTCGTTATTTTCTTTCTGGCTACGGGTCAGGCTTTCTGCTATTATCTTTAATTTTTTAACTTCAAAAATCTCAATCTTTTAGAACGTTGAAAAGTGTATCTTTGTACTAGAAATTCGAGTAGCAAGATGAACCATGAACGGAGGGTGAACTACCACTGCTACCTTTATTATCTATAGCAAATATTTTATCTGGCTTACTTTCGCTCTCTGACACATGTGTAATATCCCCTTTTTTATTGACTTCCTATTCATCCTCTCCGTTCGGGTGAATCAATTTAATCGGATTATTACTACAATACAAATAGTTAGACTGATGCGGATACTTATCACTCATTGGATCTACC
>JAVWBZ010000174.1:0-4031 GCA_036649255.1 Bacteroidales bacterium | reverse complement strand
TTTGAGGACCCGGTAGCACCTCCGATACCGTCGCGACCGGTTCTTCCGCCAAACATAATAATGATATCGCCTGGCATGGGTTGCTCGCGGCGTACCGAATCGGCTGGAGCGGCTCCTATTACGGCTCCTATTTCCATCCGTTTGGCTTTGTATCCTTCATGATAGATTTCGCGAACCTGTGTAGTGGCCAATCCTATTTGGTTTCCATAGGAAGAGTAGCCATGTGCGGCACTTTTGCTGATGACGCGTTGGGGTAGTTTCCCTTCCATGGTTTGATCAATCGGTTCATTGATATTCCCTGCACCGGTAACACGCATGGCTTGATATACATAACTCCGTCCGCTCAACGGATCGCGAATAGCACCTCCCACACATGTGGATGCCCCGCCGAAAGGTTCTATTTCGGTAGGATGGTTGTGTGTTTCATTTTTAAACATCAGTAACCATTTTTCCATTTTCCCATTTACATCTACCTCCACAAAAATACTGCAGGCGTTAATTTCATCGGAAATTTCCATGTCGTCCAGGTTTCCGTTTTTGCGTTCATTTTTACCGCAAATGGTTGCCATATCCATTAAAGTCATGGGCTTTTTGCCACCGTGTACCTGATTACGCAATTGCACATATTGAAAAAAAGCCTCTTGTAGTTGATCGTTAAAAGAAGAAGGCGTAAAAGTGATATTCTCCAATTCTGTTTCAAAGGTAGTGTGTCTGCAATGGTCGCTCCAATAGGTGTCCAGCATTTTAATTTCCGTTTCGCTGGGGTTTCTTTTCTCGTCATTTTTAAAATAAACCTGTACAAACTTGATATCTTCCAAAGACATGGCGAGAGAAAGTTCCGCTCTGAATTGTGTCAGAGAGGTTTCATCCATTTCAGTGAAACCTTCAAAAATGGGAATTTCTGCTATTTCAATATTTTCGGAAGCATCTAACACAGACATGTTTTTTTCTCTGGCTTCTACTTCGTTGATACAATATTTTTTGATTTTTTCCAACTCTTGTGCCGATACTCCACCTTCTACAATAATTAATTTTGCACTTTTGATAACGGCACTGGTTTTAGGATCGATTAACGATAAGCATTGCATGGCGCTGTCGGCCCGTTGATCAAATTGACCGGGTAAAAATTCGATGGCCACATACTGCAGTGAATTTAGATCCAATTGATCAAAAACATTATCTGTAACGGGTTCCGAAAAAACCGCTAATTTGGCTTTTTCGAGCAAAGTGGCTTCAATATTAAAAATATCGTAAACGTTGATTAATCTTAAATATTGAACTTTTAGATTTAGATTTCTGTTTAATTCTTCTCGTAAGCTATTTGCTTCAACTTGAAAATCTGCCTTTTTCTCTACAAAAAGACGCGAATTAAAAATACTAGTCATGAGTTTTGTTTTAAGGTGGCAAAAATACGATTTTTAGTTGAAAAGAGAAAAAAGAAAATCGGATAAAATCACGATAAAAATTCCCCATTTTCGTCTAATTATTGTACTTTTGCTTCAACCTTTCAAAAAATATAAATTATGAAAAAGAGAATGTTGTTTTGGCTTGTGGCAATATTGTTGTTGGGAACTACATCTTATGCGGATACGATTAGAATGATGCAATACAATTTAATGTATTATACCAATACAAGTGGTGTAAGCGGTTGCAATTCAACAACAAACAATTTAAATGCCAAAGATGTTGCTCTTAAAACCATTTTGCAATATGTACAACCTGATGTTTTTTGTGTCAATGAAATAGGCAGTAATTTGGAATATACCAACCGTATTTTGGATCATGTTTTGAATATCAATGGAGTTGATTACTTTGCTCATACACCACTTACCAATTATTCGGGTGGTTATATTGCCAATATGCTTTTTTATAATACTCAAAAATTGGCCTTTCATAGTGCTACTTATGTAACCACTGCTTATCGGGATATTAATTTTTATAAAATGTATTATAGATCCCATGATTTAAACAGAGGAGATACTATTTTTATGACTTTTATCATTGCTCATTTGAAGGCTGGAAGCTATGAAAATAATGTAACACAACGATATATGGAATCTCAGCAACTTATGGCCAAGGTGGTAAGTATGGGAATTGGCAATTATGTTTTATCAGGAGATTTTAATCTATACGGAGCTAATGAGCCTGCTTATCAACATTTTATACATTACCCCAATAGTTTATATAATTTTTACGATCCTATCAATGAAGAAGGAGAATGGAACAACAATCGTAATTATGCCCATATTCATACACAATCTACACACACTACGTCTGACGGTTGTTTCTCGACCGGAGGGATGGATGATCGTTTCGATTTTATTTTGGTTTCTCCTTATATATATTATGGCTCTGCCCGTGTTCAATCTATCAATGAATCGTATCGTGCCTTGGGACAAGACGGAAACAGGTTTAATGGTTCTATCATTTCACCTGCAAACAGCGCAGTTCCCGATAATATTGCAAGAGCCCTTTATAATCAATCTGATCATTTACCTGTTATCATGGATTTTGAAATCAGTGCTTCTACTGGTATTAATCATCAAGAAAGCAATATATGGGTGAATGTAATCAATCCTGTAAGCCAGGTTTTAAAAATGATGGTGCAGGTACGACAAGAAGACCAATATCTTTTTGAGATTTACTCGATGGATGGAAAACAGATAGCGAGTTTTCAACAGTTTTTATCCACGGGAATGAACGATTTGCAATTTGATTTTCCTTTTCCGGCGTCTCTCTATCTGTTAAAGATAAGCAACCTTAAAAGTGCTTTAATAACAAAAAAAATAATCAAAATTTCTAATTAATAATAGTTTAACAAAGAAGCAAATTGGATATATGAAAATCTTTGCTATTTTTGCAAACTTTATAATTTAAAATTAAAGCTATGGCAGACAAAAGTATGGTCAGATATTCTGACGAAGAATTAGAAGAATTTAGAATTTTAATTGAAGCTAAAATAGCTGAAGCTAAAAAGGGAATGGAAATTTATCTTGAGGCTTATAACAATTCTGGAAATGACACCATGGACACTTCCCCCACTTTTAAAATATTGGAAGAAGGAAATCAAGTATTGTCAAAAGAAGAAAACAGTCGTTTGGCTGCTCGGTTGGATAAGTATATTAAAAATTTGGAAGCAGCCTTGGTTCGTATTGAAAATAAAACGTACGGAATTTGCCGCGTAACGGGAAAATTGATACCCAAAGAACGATTGAAAATAGTGCCTCATGCTACTTTGAGTTTTGATGCGAAAGTTAACGAAAAAAAATAGAGAAGAGTGAAAAAGAGTGTTAAGCTGTCTATTATTGCAAGTAGTATTGTGTTTATTTTCATTGCTCTCGACCAGCTATTAAAAATATGGATCAAAACCAATATGTTTATTGGAGAAGATATTCCTTTGATAGGCAATTGGTTCCGTCTTTATTTTGTAGAAAATGAAGGCATGGCTTTTGGTATTAGTTTGGGTGCCAATGCGGGGAAATTGATATTATCTTTCATTCGTATTGGCGTGGTCGGTTTTTTAATCTATTATTTAGGAAAACAGATCAGGAAAAATAAAATTGACACCATGGTGGTGATTATCTTTTCATTAATTATTGCAGGCGCTTTAGGAAACATCATCGATTGTCTTTTTTACGGAATGATATTCAGTGAAAGTACCCCTTGGGAGGTGGCTACGGCATTTCCTCCGGAAGGAGGCTATGCTCCGTTTTTCTATGGGAAGGTGGTGGATATGTTTTACTTCCCATTGTTTCAACTTCCTGAATGGTTTCCCCTTTGGGGCGGAAGTTACTTTTTCCCCGCCATCTTTAATATTGCCGATTCGTGTGTAACCGTTGGAATTGTTCTTTTATTGATTTTTAATAAAAGAGTTTTTAAGGAAGAAAGTAAAATTTCCCCCGAAACCGTTTCCCCGTCTGATCATTAACAATTTATTTTCCTGAAAACAAAGATTGTAGCTCATCTAAGGCAGGTAAAAATTGTTAAATAATGCCCACTATAAGGTGATAAATTAGATTGAAAGTATGTTG
>JAVWBZ010000173.1:0-4033 GCA_036649255.1 Bacteroidales bacterium | reverse complement strand
CTGAAGCCATTCGCACCAAAGCTCTTCAAATGGGAGCCAACATCATCAAATATGTTTTTACGGAATAATCGACAAATTTCTATTTTTTTTGCCAAACACCTCGTTATTCTCTATCACCCCTCTTTTTTGTCACTTTTTGATGAACCGATCATTTTTATTTTTAAAGAAATAAGCAATTGAGGATGTTCAGAAAACCACCTATAGCCCCATACCGATAGGAAATATTATCCCCAGATTTTATGGATACAAGTAAATAAGAATAATCAAATAGCTTTTTGGGGGAGCATCCGCCTCTCAGCTACATGGCTTCTATCTTTCACTCTATTTATTTTATCGCTCTTTTTTCTTTAAATCATCATTTTGAGCCAGGCCTTCATTTTACTTTAGATGTGAATGAGATTCAAGTGGTTCTATTATAGGAGTACGATTACTGCTATATTGGTGATGATTTTATAAAAAGCCAATGAAATAGGGTATAAAACTGCTCTCGGAAGAATGGACATAGAATTTGAAGGTTTAATCATGGCCACGCTGGTGATTGAAAATGGTGAGAATTTAAGTTTGAATGGTTTTGCCTGTTCCATGAAAGTAACAAAAAAAGAAACGGATAAAACTTCCGAACACCACTGTGTATCCGCTTCAATCCTTCACCCGATAGAATAGGTCGCTTTACCCGAAATAAACTCGGTCCATGAGATCCGTCCAAATAAAGAAAGGTTCCCAAAACGAGAACCTTTCTTTATTAAACAAAAACCAATGAATTACTTTACAACAGATATTTTTCTTGTAATAACCTCATTGTCTGTAGTAATACGAACAAAATAGGTGCCATTCGACAAATTAGAAGTAGAAATTTGAGCTTGTGTATCACCTACTTGATTTGAAAGAATACTTTGACCCGTAATATTAAATACTTCAACCATTTTAATAGTAGAAGGAGCCGTTACATTTACTACATTGCTGGCAGGATTAGGATAAACCGAAACAACATCCTGAGTTTGAGTTTCAATTCCAACATAGTTATTAAATTCAATGTTCCTAACCATAAAAGCATACATATCTGCATCCGATTCACATTTAATACCTACATAAATTTGTTGTCCTGCAAATGGAGTCAAGTTAACATAAAAATCTTGCCATTGAGCAATGTCCAAGGTAACAGGTCCTAATACTCTTGTAGCATTTGCATAGTTATTGATATCATTCATCACATAAACTGAAAATTTTTCAGGATAGGAACCACTATAACAAGCAGCTTGGAAATTAAGAGAAGCTTCGGCAGGAATTGTCAATTTCGGAGAAACCAACCAATCATTGGCAGCATTAGCAGAATATTCGTAAATGGCACCGCCTTGAACAATTACAAAAGTATTGTCATCTTCATTGGCATCAATAACAGACCAACATAATAAGCCAGTAAGAGTGGTAAAATCTTCCACGTATGGGAAAGAAATAGTGCCACAGTTGACAGAAGCACCCATTACTGGAATCGTAATGTTTGGTACGCCTGTAGCAGAAAGTGTAACCAAACCACTATGATTACCTTCCACAGTGGGAATATATTTAATGTAAAGCATTCCACCGTTGGCAGGAATCGTAACCGTTGTGGTATAAGTAAATCCGTCAATAGATACTTGGAACTGGGCAGGAGCTGTCACTGAAATAGAGCCTGTAAGGTTCCATGCCTGCACTTCTACGGAAGCTTCTTTAAAATCACCTACTACAGTGACAAATTGCAAAGTGTCGTTGGGGGCTATCATCGTGGGGGCTGTACCGCTATAAATACGTCTCAAAGAAACCTTATCACCTGAACCTGCTAATGCAACAGTAAAATGATAAGTCCAATCATCTTCCACCACAAAATCATTGGAACGAGCCAAAGCACCGCCTGCAATCCACATTATTCCATCAGGATATTGTTGATTAGGAAGGCTCGGATTGGTAATACAATAATCATAAGTACCAGCAGGAACCGTCACACTGTCTTTCCCATTAAACACAATATGAGTGGTATTGATTGCACCGTCTGCATTAGCCGGAATTTTATAAATAAAATGATTGTAAATAGAATCGGGAACATTGCCTCCTTGAGTCAAAGGGCCCATAGCAGGAATGATAGTGCCAAAAGCCGTACCATTTGCCATTAAAAATTGGTAACCTGATTGATCACCCCAAACATCGTGTGCTTCAAGGATGATCTTTGGGGTTTGTGCATTTGCAAAAAATAGAACTGCAAACATCATGGTAAATAAAGTAAAGATTTTTTTCATAAGAAATAATTTTGGTTAATACGATTAAACTAATTTTAATTCCATAATTTGTTTTAAAATGGAGGACAAAAATAATAATATTTTTCATATAATATGGAATTATAAAGATTATTTTTTTAATATCCTCTTATTTTACATAAATAAAAACAAATGTATTTAATTTATAAGATTTCGTTTTCTCTTTTAGTTATTTTAACAACAAATTCTGGATCATGACAGCTAAAAACCGGGTTTCTAACAAGTTTAGCCAGCCTTTTTTTCATCTAAAAAAGATACTCTGAAAATCAGATTGAAGGCCTTTGCTACATGACAAAGATTGTGTATATTTGTTTTGTACAACTAATATAATCCATCATATCGCAATGGAAAAGTTAGCATCTAAAAGTGAAGAGCAAAAACAACTAATACTTGTTCCGCCTAGTTTAGATGAATCAATCCTACCCATCGTGTACGTGTGGTCAATGAGCTCATCGACCATCTAAACCTGACCGAGATACCACAAAACTGAAAAGATGGCGGCAACAGTTGCTTCAGTCACCGTGTGATGCTAAAAATCCTTATTTACACCTACCTGAACAACATCTACTCTTCCCGCCATATCGAAACAACTTCATGAAAACATTCATGACCTGTGGTTCTCTGGTTGATACTGTCCCAAAAAGTGTATAAAACTCAAATTTTTTAACTTTGTAAAAGAAAAAACCACTACTGTCCGATAAAAAATTTGATGAATTTCACAAAAAAAGGCTCATGTAAGCACATCAACCCAAAAAAGGATTACCTTTGTTGCACTTAATCGCTAATTTACTACTCACCATGATTCATGGCAAAATAAATCGGTTTTGAAATTTTTCTAATTTTGTTACGATGGTGCGACAAAATCTAATGTGTTACATCAATTTGTTCCGCTTTCTCGAAAATCCAGAAAAAGAATGGCTCCATAACAACAAAAAAAAAATAGAATTTGCCCAACTTGCATTCTTTGATTAAGAGGGCTTACTCTTTAAAAACGCTTTCTAATACATAATTTACACCTTATTTTCAATGAGTTAAATTTTATATTGTGCCAATTTTAAGTTTATCCGACAGTAATAGTTTTAATAATAGGAAATGAAAAAAATGATTAACTTGTGCATCACAAACTAAAAATTACAAATACACACTTTTTGGGATACTACCCTGATGAGATTCATGAATGGAGATTAGTGTATTTTTTGTCAAAAAAAAAGCTGACTAACGTTTTATGTTAGACAGCCTCTTTAATTTTTTAAAATGCAAAGACGGTTAGGCCAAGCCTCCGTTTCCTCCTATAATCGGAATATTTTCCATGGCAGATTCCTTAATTACCCCATTTTTTTCTTCAAACTTAGCGATATTATCTGCTAAAGCATTGAGCAATCTTTTGGCATTTTGAGGAGTCATGATGATACGGGATTTAACATTCCCTTTCGGAATTCCCGGCATCAAAGAGACAAAATCAATAATGAATTCTGCATTTGAATGAGTAATGATAGCCAAATTGGAATAAGTTCCTTGTGCAACTTCTTCTGTCAGATTAATATCTATTTTTTGTTCTTGCATAATTTTTATTTTTTATTCTTTAGAAGCCAATAAGTTTTGATATTCTTCCATAGAGCCTACTTGAATGCTTTGATATTCTTTCAAACCTGTTCCTGCAGGAATCAAATGTCCCACAATTACATTTTCTTTCATTCCCAACAAACTATCCGATTTAGCATTAATAGCAGCTTCGGTAAGCACTT
>JAVWBZ010000172.1:0-4061 GCA_036649255.1 Bacteroidales bacterium | reverse complement strand
GGGGTATTCTTACCAATATAGGAAGCGCTCATTCCGAGTTTTTTCACGATCAGCAGGAAAAACTTGTCGAAAAATTGAAACTGTTCAAAAATGCTCATTGTTTAGTTTATTGCAATGACAATCTCCAGATAGCAGATGAACTTAAAAAAGACGAATATGCTGCCATTCGTAAATTTTCATGGGGCAGTCAACCCGATTCTTATTTTAAAATTGGATCGAAAGTCGTATCAAATCATCATACATTGGTTGAAGTTAACGGACAAAACATTGATATTCCGTTTACCGATGCTGCCTCTTATGAAAATGCCTTGAATGCAACAGCCATGCTTTTTCTGATGGGTTATTCCTTTCAACAGGTTAATCATAAATTATCGCAGCTTACCCCTGTTAACATGCGATTGGAGATAAAAGAAGCTATCAATCAATCTATTATTATCAATGATACTTATAGCCTCGATCTCTATTCATTGCGTATTGCGTTAGATTTTCTTCATTCACAAACGCAGCTTAGCAAGAAAACATTGATTATTTCCGATTTTGAACAAGTAGGCCGTTTGAATGAACAGGATTACAGAGAAATAGGGAATTTGATAGAGAAAAATCAGATCAACAAAATGATTGCGGTAGGAAACGATTTTTATGCACACCGTACTCTTTTTTCCGTTGAAACACAATATTTTTATCAGAAAACGAATGATTTGATTGCCGATATAGATAGAATTGGTTTGCAACAAGAAGTAGTTTTGATAAAAGGGGCTAGAAGCTTTGGGTTTGAAAAATTGGTGAATTTATTGCAATGCAAAACTCATCAAACCGTTTTAAATGTCAACTTGTCGGCCATAATCCATAATCTTAATTATTATAGAAATCTCATCAAACCTTCTACCAAAATGGTTGCTGTGGTGAAGGCCATGTCTTACGGGTTGGGCGATGCGGAATTGATCAACGAACTTATTTACCACCATATTGATTATTTGGCAGTGGCTTATACGGATGAAGGAATCCGGTTGAGAAACCGCAACATCAAAACACCTATTATTGTGTTGGGGGCGGAAGCCCATAGCTTTGAAATGATGATCCGTTATAGCTTGGAACCTGAAATTTATAATTTTTATTATCTGGAACAATTGGGTAACATATTGGCTCTTCATCCCGATATAAAATCGTTTAATATTCACATTAAGTTAGATACCGGTATGCACCGCTTGGGGTTTAATGAAAAAGATATTTCCCGTTTGGTTAACTTGATTTCGGCTACTCCAAAATTAAAAATAGCTTCTATTTTTTCACATTTGGCAGCGGCTGAAGATGAAAAAGAAGACACTTTTACCCTTTCTCAAATTGCCCTTTTTGACCGGATGAGCACGAAGATCAAATCTCATTTTCAATATCCGATTTTACGACATATTTTAAATTCGGCCGGGATCTCAAGATTTCCGGAAGCACAATTTGATATGGTTCGACTGGGTATTGGACTGTATGGATTTTCGGGAGTACAGAAAGATATTCCCTATTTACAGCATGCGGCTACATTGAAAACCATTATTACACAAATAAAAACGATAGAAAAGGGAGCCACCATAGGCTATAACAGAAGCTATAGAACTGAAAAGGAAATGAAAATTGCCATTATTCCCATAGGCTATGCCGACGGTTATCCACGTGAACTCAGTAATGGAGTTGGGCAAGTTTTGGTGCATCATACTTTGGTTTCCATTGTGGGTAAAATTTGTATGGATATGTGCATGATTGATGTAACAGGCTTGGATGTTTCGGAGGGTGATGAGGTGATTGTATATGGCAGCGAAAATTCCATTGCAACGATTGCAGAACGTACCCACCGAATCCCGTATGAATTTTTAACTTCGATATCTCCAAGAGTTCCTCGAATATATGTTATGGAGTAATTTTACTATTTTTGCAACTTTTTTCTCCAACTTTATTTTTATGAAATCACATATCAAGAAACTAAATATTATTCCTTCATGGCTCATACTATTCGTGGATGTGTTGTGTGTGCTTTTCTCGGCTTATCTGGCCATTATTCTTCGAGATAATTTTCAATTGCCTTCTAAGATAACTCGCCTTGAATATTTGGTGGCGCCATTAGCCATAGCCCTTGCCAATACATTATCCTTTATCATTTTTAAAACATATAAAATAGTAGTACGATACACCAATACCAAGGATGTTGCTAAAATATTTCTTTCCTGTTTATTCGGATCGCTGCTCCTCATCTTGTTCAATGAATGGTCTTATCATCTTTTTGGCAGGTTCATCGTTCCTATATCCGTGTTGATTATGGAATTTTTTATCTCCACCGTGGTGCTTATTTTTTATAGATTTTCTTTTAAGATTTTTTATCTGGAAATGATTAATCCTACCAAATTGAAAAAAAATATCATCATTTTTGGAGCGGGAGAAGCGGGAATTACCACCAAAAGATCATTAGATCGAGATACCAAAAGCAAGTACAATGTATTGGCCTTTTTTGATGATGATACTAAGAAAATAGGAAAAAATTTGGAAAATATTATCGTGCTTTCTTCCAAACAGTTGCCCGATTATCTTTCAAAAAACAACATCTCTTTTTTGATCATTTCCATTCAAAATTTGTCGCCAGTTGTTACGAATAGAATAACGGAAATTTGTTTGCAATACAATGTCAAAGTGTTGATTGTTCCTCCTGTTAAAAGATGGATCAATGGAGAATTGAGTTTTAAACAGATCAAAAAAGTGAAGATTGAAGATTTGTTGGAACGAGATCCAATCTGTTTGGATGAAACTTTGATTAAAAAGGATTTGGTGGGCCAAACTGTTTTAATTACAGGTGCGGCCGGTTCTATTGGAAGTGAGATTGTAAGACAAATTATGAAATTTTGTTATAAACAACTTATTCTGATTGACAATGCAGAAACTCCCACTTTTTATCTTCAGAATGAATGCCTGTTGGAAAATGGTATGAAAAATATTGATATTAAAATTATTGATATTTGTGATGTGGTAAAAATGGAAGAGGTCATTAAAAAGTATTCTCCCAGCATTATATACCATGCGGCGGCTTATAAACACGTCCCCATGATGGAGGGCAATGTTCAAGCTTCCATTTCCGTTAATGTGAAAGGAACCAAGCAATTGGCAGATTTAGCCGTGAAATATGGTGTTAAAAAATTTGTCATGGTGTCAACTGACAAAGCCGTCAATCCTACCAATGTGATGGGAGCTTCGAAACGAATCGCGGAAATGTATGTTCAATCTCTTAATTTTCATCAAAATAAAACCAAATTTATTACCACACGGTTTGGCAATGTGTTGGGATCCAATGGTTCTGTTATTCCAATCTTTAAAACTCAAATTGAAAATGGGGGCCCTATCACCATTACGCATCCTGATATTACTCGTTATTTTATGACCATTCCAGAAGCTTGCCAATTGGTAATCAATGCCGGTGCCATGGGAAACGGAGGCGAAATTTTTATTTTTGATATGGGTAAATCGGTTAGAATATACGATTTGGCTACCAAAATGATCAAATTATCAGGTTTGACCTTGGGAAAAGATATTAAAATTGAATTTACGGGCCTTCGACCTGGCGAAAAATTATATGAAGAACTCTTGGCCAACCAGGAAAATACCATCAAAACCGACCATCAGAAAATCATGACGGCTAAAGTACGTATTTATCCGTATAGTGAAATCAAAAATGAAATAGAACAACTTATTGATTTACAATATGAAGAACCCCATATCATGGTAAAAAAAATGAAATCCATTGTTCCCGAATTTATCAGTAATAATTCTGAATTTGAAGCAGATGACCATCCCGTTGCCAAGAAAACAGAAAATATTTAAAAGAGTGGAAGATTAGAAATCAGGGAGCTGTTTTTTTCACTATTTTTGCACCCTAAAAAAATGAGGCTATGTTTAGTTTGTATTTGAAAGAGATCAAAACTTTTCTAAGTTCCGTTCTCGGTTATATTTTTATTGGTGTTTTTCTCATTGTATCGGGATTGTTCCTGTGGGTTTTCCCCAACGTAAATAATGTGTTATATACGGGATTA
>JAVWBZ010000171.1:699-4072 GCA_036649255.1 Bacteroidales bacterium | reverse complement strand
TTTCATATAGCGCTCCACGCTTCTATGAACTTCATCTCATTGGGACGTTTGGATCAGGTACTCTTTCCGTTTTTGCAAAAGGAAAAAGATGAAAATAGAGCATTGGAAATATTTGAATGTTTTATTTTAAAATGTGCCGAACGTCTGAATCTAAATTCCAACTATCTGATCAAACAGGATCATGTAGATTATGCTACTGTTTTGGGTACTCATCCTTATTATATTGACCAAAAAGCCGGAGTCAATAATTTTCTTCAAAATATTATTGTAGGCGGTAAAAAACCTGACGGAACGGATGCAACCAATGAATGTACCTATCTGATTCTGCAGGCGATTGCCAATGTTAATCTTCCTGCTCCCGGTATTTATGTGCGTATTCATAAGGATACTCCTGAAGAGTTGATACAGAAAATATCTTCTTCTATTTTTAGAACGAAGAATAACCCTTCCGTTTTGAATGATGAAATCATGATTCCGGCCATGTATTCGGCTTTGATGCAAGATGAAAAAGCAACTCCTGAGGTAGAGCGTAAAATGCGTGAACTGGCTAACGATTACTGTGTGGACGGATGTTGGGAACCGATCCTTAACGGGAAATGCGACTGGACTTTTGGTATGCTTGTGGGAATGCAGGCAATAGAATCTGCCTTGAATCAAGGAGCTTCTCTGAAAAAAGATAATGCACTGTTTAGAGGGGCTAAAATTTCTCCAGCAACTCCCATTCCCAAGGATTTTAATGAATTGATGAAATATCTACATTTGCATTTACAATTCTTTGTAGATCAAACGGTCATGTCGCTGTTCATGTATTATATGATTGATGAGAATGCAGCTCCTTCTCCGTTGTTCTCTGCTTATTTGGAGGGATGTATGGAAAAAGGAGTTGATAAAGCTTCGGGAGGGGCGAATCATAATTTGGGAGGCATCGTATTGGGATCGGTTCCCGATATGGTCAATCTTTTGACGGCCATTCACCTTTGGGTGTATAAAGAAAAAAAATACAAGTTAGAAGAAGTCTGTGAAGCTATTCGCGAAAATTTCGGAGTTGATAATCCTGCTTTGTCTGAGGAAAAACAACTGCTTTATCTCAATATTCGAGTGGATTTTGATACCAATTCTCCGAAATTTGGCGATGATCATGAAGAGGCCGATAAAATGACTTGTGAAATTTTGGATATATTCGAGCAATGTGTAAAAAAATCTGCTTGTTTCGGTAAAATGTTATTCCAAGATGTAGCCCCTGAAAAAGATTGGCGAAGAATTGCATCGCTTCGTTCGTTGGCCGGATACTATGGACTACCTTTGGGTTTGACATTTAATATTAAAATGAAAGTGACGGCGGGGTTAGGTACTTTTGAACAGTATAACTGGCAAGGAAGAGGAGTAGCCGCTTCGGCCAATCGTTTAAACGGAAAACCTATTGCACCCAATTTTTCACCAGTTCCGGGAACCGCTCATTCGGGATTTATGGGCACTATAAATTCCTTGTCTAAATTCAAATTAGAAAGATTTGCGGCAGGAGTTATTACAGACATCTGTTTGAATGACGAAAGTACCAATGAAGACATGATTGCACGGGTGATATATGAATTTGTTGAAAAGCATGGAGCCATGATGACCCTTACCATAGGAACGCAGGATAAATATATTGAAATTTACGAGGCAACCAAAAAAGCTGCCAACATGCCTGAAGACAAAGCATTGCAATTGCTGGCGAAATATGCTGGAGTGAACGTGCGTATTGGTGGATGGCAAACTCCTTTTATTACACTTCCGCTGGACCATATGGAAAATTATATTAAAAGACCAATTGAAGTAAAATAATTATAAGAATTTTTGTCCGATAAAAAAAACTTCGAATCTCCCTGTCAATTAATCGTTTAATAAGTGATTTTCAAAAGCATAGAGACTTGGATTGTTAAATTAATAGAATGTCAAATAACAAACTGTGTTTATCGGACAACAATAAATAATAACTTTAAAGATAAACGTATAATGAAAAAAAAGATGAGTAAAAATCTAATGATTTTAAGTTTAAGTTTTCTGTTTTTCTCCTGTACACTTGAAGGAGAGAAAAAAACGTATCCGATGCCATCGTGGAACCAGACAGAGATCAAGCAGCAAATAATAGATTATGTGAAAATGGCGAAAGAGCAAATTCCGGAAGAAGACAGAATTGCCGTTTTTGATATGGATGGCACCATTGCCTGCGAAACACCTCTTTGGTTTGAAATGGCCGTATCGGTGAAAGGAATGATGGATCAACTGAAAAAAAATCCTAAATTAATTAATAAAGTTGAATATCAATATGCCAAACGATTGTCTGAAAATCCGGCTGATACAACCGTACTGAATCATTGGGTGGTGAACGGTGTTAATTATTTGGATTCCATTAATTTCAAAGCATTTGAAAATACCGACTATGAAGTTTATGTGCAGTATGCACGAAATTATTTGGCTAAAACAAAAGCTCCGAAGTATGATAGATTTTATGCAGATATGTTTTATCAGCCCATGTTGGAACTGCTGGACTATTTAAGAGAAAATAAATTCACCGTTTACATTGTTTCCGGTTCCATGCAAGGAATTATTTGGAGTATTTGCCCGCAAACCATTCAATTGAATAGAGAACATTTGATTGGAAGTCGTCAAGTATTGACACCTGTTTACAATAAAAAGGGAGAAACCTCTTTTGTAATTCAAAAAGGTATCTTCCAGCCGAAAAACGATGGAAATGGGAAAAGCCTTAATATTTATTCTCACATTGGGAAAATTCCTGTTTTTGCATTTGGAAATACTACCGGAGATTTCGGGATGTTTCATCTGGTTTCAACCAGCTCATATCCCAATATGGCATTGCTGTTAAATCATGATGATGCGGCCAGAGAATATGCTTACGAACCCTATCATGGAACACCTGTTCCCGGTTGGAAGGACTCTATCAGTGTTAATAAATGGATACAAGTTGACATGGCAACAGAATTTAAAACAGTGTGGAAAACGGATATACAATAAGCATTTTTTGAAACAAGAGACTGCCTAACTTTTTATTGTTAGACAGTCTCTTTTGCAAGTGAGGAGTTATGGAAATTACGAATTAACAATTATAACCCAAGTTCGATTAAAAGAAGCAAAAAAGATATATGAGGGCACTGTTTTTTATGACAAATATTGCCGATAGGTTTTTATCAAGATTTACATAATTTTTTTTGCAGAAATCGTCTGTTAAATAAAAAAATCTGTCATTAATTTTAAACAATTATTATCAAGATTTCAGATAAATTATCAGAATTTATTTGGTATATCTATAAACGAAAAAGATAAAGAAGAGGGTAGGCATGAGGCTAAAACATATCTTCGTATAGCAGAACTT
>JAVWBZ010000171.1:0-689 GCA_036649255.1 Bacteroidales bacterium | reverse complement strand
ATAATTCAAAATCTCTACCTCAATCCAATAAATAACAAAATAAATACCATTAATAATAGACAGATTATTTTCATAGCAATTACTACTTTTCTTCTTTCAATTTTTTTTTCAGTTATAATTTCAATTTATTTTAATCATTCCAGCCAAGCAGATATGAGTTACATAAAAACAACGATAATTCAAATAGAAAAAACACAATCTATAAATAGTTTTCAAATTGATTCTTTGGTAAAAAAAATCTACTCATTCAAAAAAAGTTGGACTCACTATTGCTAATGAAGCCGCAAAAACCTATTGATTCTGATTTGTTAACAAAATAACATCACGAAGTATCATGAACATCCACGTCTTATCCCAAAAAAAATACCGCATTGTCTCGCATTGTTTGTTTGTGTGGCATTATTCAAATGCATGTGGTTTTTTACTATTGCTGTAACTGCAGATAGAAAACCTGTTTTTGGTAATCATAAAAAATAAATCATTAAAAACCAGATACCCATGAAATCCCCTCTCATTATTTTAATACTTGTCATTGGATTATCTTCGTGTGCAACGTTGCCAAAGGCTTCGGTAGGTCTTTTGGTGGTGTTGGAGCAACAAATTTCGGCATTGGAATCTGCGAATGTAGAAGTTAGTAAACTTTTTGAACTAAAGCGAGAAAATGCAATACAGTTTCTTAATAAACAATG
>JAVWBZ010000170.1:0-4080 GCA_036649255.1 Bacteroidales bacterium | reverse complement strand
GAATAGCCACCGCGATCATGAACAGACAGGTTATGTAAATATATCCATGTATTTTACGACGGGTCAACGGAGGCTATTTTTTAGGTGATAGTATGGAATTGTAACGCTGGGGGGCTTTTAAAATGGTAATGGCTTCTTTAATATCGGGATCAGAAGTCAATGTATTGATGATTCTGCCTTTTTGGAAATAGTAGCGACTTACAATTTCGGAGGCAAGGAAATCTGATATTTCGCTTTTAAACTTTTGCAGATCGTTTTTCTTATCCTGAGCTATTTGTGTTTTCAGTTGTTCATATAACTGTTCTATGGCTGTAAAATGTTTTTCCTCGGTGGCTACTTCCTTGAGTTGCTCGATTAATTTTTCGGTATCGGTGGTATATGAATACTCTTTCTCTTTTATATAATTGACAAATTCATTATAAAGAGCATCATCCACCTTGAATTCTTTGGCGGGGGCGATACTTTCGTGTTTATTTCTGTATTGATTGGCAAAGTCAAAGATGTGATTGTGTACAATCAAAGCCATCAAGATATTGCTCATCATGCTGTCGGGGGTTACAATATCGGGTTCAACACCTCCTTTGTCGTAAACGGTGCGCCCGTTTTTGGTTTTAAAGGGTTTAGCCAAAGAATCGGGAATATAGTGTACGCCGGGCAGGGTATCGTGACTGAAATAATCGATGTTTTGTACACATCTGCCACTCGGGATGTAATATTTGGAAACCGTGATTTTAAGCGAAGTGTTATAACTTAGCGGAATGATATTTTGTACCAATCCTTTACCGTAAGTTTTTTTACCTATGATAACCCCCCTGTCTAAGTCTTGAAATGCTCCCGATACAATTTCGGAGGCGGATGCACTGAAAGAATTGACTAAAACGGCTACGGGAATCTGTTTGTCGATAGCGGGAAACCGTGTTTTATGTTGCCCTTTTTGTTCCGGAATTTTACCTTTTGTTTCTGCAATCGCGATATTGGGATCTACAAAAATATTCATGATGTTAACCGCTTCGTGAAGCAAGCCTCCTCCGTTATTGCGCAAATCCAAAACAAGATATTTCATGCCCTGTTCTTTCAATTTTAAAAATGCTTCTTTCACTTCGTTACCTGCATTTTCGGTAAATTGATCCAGCTTGATATAACCTACATCGGAGGTTAACATTCCGAAGTAGGGGATGTTGGGAAGTTTAATTTCTTTACGGGTAACATTTACGGTGATGGGTTTGGCAATGCCGGGACGTTCAACCTCAATAATAAGAGTGGTACCGGGCTGACCTTTTAAAATGGTACTTACATCGGATGAACTTTTCCCTACCGTTGATTGGTTGTTGATTCTAAGAAGTATATCTCCTGCCATTAAACCAGCTTTTTGTGCAGGACTCTCTTCATAAGGCTCCGAAATCACTACTTTATCACCGTGTTGTTGAATAATGGCTCCGATGCCTCCATATTGTCCGGTAGTCATCAACTTGAAATCTTCAATTTGAGATTCCGGATAATAAACCGTATAAGGATCTAAACTTTCCAACATGGCGTCAATGGCTGTTTTGGTTAAGTCGCCGGGGGAAATTTCATCGGTGTATTTGGCGTTGAGCTCTTTTAATACAGAAATGAAAATGTCGGCATTTTTAGCTATCTCAAAATCATTTTGCCCTTTGACGGGTATAATGAATAAAAGAGAAAAAAGAATCAAGAATAGTGCGGAAGTGATATTGTTTTTCATGTACATGTTTTTTTATAATAATTGAATAGATAACGCTCATTTTATATGCCTGATAAGGCTGTTTTAAGTTCGCAAAAATACAAAAAAAAGAAGTGTCTAAGAAAATCTTAAACACTTCTATTGGGATGATTGGTTTCTCACTTTTCATGCAGAGAGAAACGTGATTTTTGTTATTTTATTGTACAATCAATTTTTTAGTACTGATTCCGTCCTTCGTATAAATTTTTACAAAATAGATCCCCGGAGCATAATTTTCTACGCTCAGTTCTTTGGTGTAATCATTAATGTTGTATTGAGTCTGTACATTGCGTCCGCTCACGTCGAAAATGTCGATTTGAGTGAGTACAGATTGATTTGAAGATACGGTAAAGAAATTCTTGGCCGGGTTCGGGAAGATCGTGATGAATTGTTCAATACCGTATGAGTCAATACTACTGCTTTCGTAAACGATCAAAGTAAGATGAATAATACTATCGCAGTTGGCACTACTTACATTCTCAATGGTGAAATTAAAACTACCCGTTTGGGAAGGGGTGAAATCTAATCCGTTGTTTAAATAATGTTCACCTACGATTACGGAATCTGAGAGTTCGATATTATAGGCAGGATGAATTGTTAAAACAAGCTGATAGATACTATCGCAACCGTTCACGGAAACCAAAGAATCATAATAAATGCCACTGGTAGTAAAAGTTTGATTGTGCCAAGCATAAGGAGCGTCATTATCGCAAATCGTTACCACATCTTCCATTAAATAAGTAGAATGAACGGTCAAGGTTAAAATAACGGTACTGTCGCAATTGGCAGTATTGGTATAAGTGGTTTGACAAATAATATTACCGGCTGTAGCAGGGATGGTATCAAATCCGTAGTTTTGATATCTTTCGCCTAAACAAAGGGTGTCATATAAACGGATCAGGTCGGGTTGGTTAACGGTTAAAATAAGCACGGCCGTACTGTCACAAATTCTGCCGGTGAATAATTTGCTGTAGGTGCCCGATTCGGAATAGGTCGTTCCATTCCATGTATAGGAACTGCAAGCGGTTTGATAAACGGTGTCGCGTGCAGGTAATTGAATGGTTAAGTTCAAAACCACCACACTGTCGCAACCGTTTTGCATTGGAAATTCAGCTCTGTAAGTGCCACTGGTATAATAAGTCTGATTATTCCAAGTGTAAGCAATACAAGCGGTTTCTGCGACTACGGTATGAACGGTTTCGTGAACGGTCAGATGTAATGTTACGATACTATCACATTGATATTGATTGGTGAATGTCATTTCACGAACATAATTTCCGGCAGTATCACAAGCAATATTGAATCCGTTGAGTTGATAATTTTCACCTTGGCAAGTCGTATCATAAAGATGAATATGAATGGTTAGATTGAGAACGAAGATGCTGTCACAACCAGCTATTGATTGTAATGTGTCCTGATAAGTTCCATTTTCGGTTAAGTTCACTCCGTGCCATTGGTAAGGAAGTTGATTGCTGCAAAGGGCTACATGTTGGATATCAAGGCTGGTAGGATGAACCGTTAAGGTAAGTTGATAGATACTATCGCCGCCTAATACGGTTGTTAAGCTGTCAAAATAGAGTCCATTTCTTTCCAAGATTTTACCGTGCCATGTGTAAGCTTCCCCTTCGCAAATTGAAGTGGTTTCTTCGAAGAAATATGTTTTTAATACGGTTAAGTTCAATCGACAAATACTGTCGCAACCGATAGAAGAAATAACGGTATCAAGATAAGTGCCGTTGGTGTTAAGAGTCATGTTGTGCCATACATATACTTCGTTGTCCATAATGCTAATATTTTCTTCGGTGAAATAGGTATCCAATACTTGTAATGTCAGGGTGATGATACTGTCACAACCATTGTTGGCTTGGAAAACTACTTCATAAATACCGGCTTCGGTAAAAATACTATCGCCGAATTGGTAGGGTAGTGCAGACTCACAAATGGATTGGGTCTGGGTAAATTCTAAATTGCTATTCACAATGAGGTATAAATTGATAATACTGTCACAGCCATTTGCACTGCTTCGATTGATGACATATTGTCCGGTATAGGTCAAAGTATCTTGTCCCATAATATAGGGAAGCTGGGATTCGCAAATGGTAATCGTTGTGTTTAGATTGTAGGTGGGATTAACCACTAAATTCAATAGCACGATGCTGTCACAACCAGCTGTAGTTTCAAACGGAATGTTATAATTACCGGCTTCCGTATAAGCAATGTTATGATAATAATAAGGTAGTTCGCTTTCGCAAACGGTAACATCAAGAGGTTGAAAATAGTTCGGGTTAACGGTTAAAGTGACGGTGATATTGCTATCGCAACCGTTTGAAGTTTGTCCG
>JAVWBZ010000169.1:0-4081 GCA_036649255.1 Bacteroidales bacterium | reverse complement strand
CCGGTAATATCGATTCCATTGTTTACATATTCAGGTAGAATGAGTTGGATTACACTTCTGATAAAATCGGGCATTAAATGAAAGCAACTGCGTGAAAAAGAGTCGGTGGCATCTCCCAAAATAGCAATCTTGAAGTGGCTGATTTGCCACCCTTTTTGCTGATATGTTTCAATACAAATGCGCCCTTCTGCAATGATTTTATTTAGCAATGTGGAACAACTTTTCGCATCAACAACTTCAATGGCCTCTTCAGGTTTGAATTCCAAGTAGTGCCAACTGCTTTTTTTCCCTTTCGACAAAGAATAAATGAGTTGATTCAGGTACTCTTTTTTGATGGCATTTTGTGAAAGATTGATAATCCAAACCGGTAACATATAAAATGATGGTTAATTTATTCAACGATATTGCTCATTTTTTAATCTTTCTATCGTGGCTTCATGAAAAAATAATAATTTCGTACTGTCTTCCGAAGGAATTTGATAGGCTAAGGGATTTTCCACAAAATTATATGTAGGGATCAGATGATATTGGTATTGATTATGCAAAATACCCTTGTACACATATACGGGAATGTAGCGATTGTTTTGAATTGATTTGTTGCGGGTATTGAGTGTAAGTTCCACCATGATTCCACCGTCGGTATGTGGTTTCCGTTGGTTGGAAATATAATTGCCGATGGAATAATAAACAGGTATTGGTTTTCCTGCTTTATTGTAAATAACACTATATTCTTGCACCACATGAGGATGCCCGCCAATGATGGCATCAACTCCCAAATCTGCAAAATATTGAGCCAACCCTTGTTGCTTTTTATTTGAATGGAGTTGATATTCGGTTCCCCAATGAACAGTCATGATTTTGAAATCGGCCCCCAATGAATCGGCTTTACGGATATCTTGTTCTATTTGTGCAGAATCAATATAATTTACAACATTGGGTTCCGTGACTACAATGCCATTTGTTCCGTAAGTATAATTGAGAAGAGCGATTTTGATACCATGCTTCCGTATCATAACAGGATATAATGTATCTCTCTGTTTTTGATTTAGATAACTTCCAGCAAAATACAAAGATCTGCTCTTCAACTGATGTAAAGTTCGTTCCAATCCCTGCTTTCCTCTATCCACTACATGATTATTGGCCGTTAGTATGATATCGAAACCGGCATTTTGAAGGCCGTCGAGTAATTCGTCGGGGCTGGAAAAATTGGGGTAACCGCTATAAGGTTTTCCGGCCAACGGTACTTCCAGGTTGGCAATGGCAAAATCAGCATGTTCAATATCATTTTTCACATTTGCAAAGCATATATCATATTCATAACGACCGATCTCGTCATTATATGCCGCTTCAAATTGCGGAGAATGTCCCATTACGTCGCCTGCCCATATCAAGGTAATCAACGTATCGGGTTCTCCAAAAGCAGAACGATTGATATCGTGTCCAACCATGGGAGAACCCAAGGTAATGAGCGATAATAAAAAATAAAAAATGAAAAACTTGCTGGATTTCACGATTTTTATATTTCAACGGTTTCTTTAAACTGAGGGACGTAATGGTTTAGAAAACCTGATTCGGTTAGATGGTCTGCATATTTGTAACGAACCGCCTCTTCTCCATGTACGATAAAGATTTTTTTAAGAGATTTTTTATCTTGGCAAGAAAGATATTCTATTAATTCATGATAATCGCCATGTCCAGAAAAAGATTCGATGTTGGCTAAGGTGGCTCTTACAGTATAACTTACACCAAAGATCGATACTTTTTTATCGCCGCGCATGATTCTAGCACCTAAAGTAGTGGGAGAACAATAACCAACGGAAAGAATGGTGGTACGAGGATTTTCAATATTATTGGCCAAATGGTGTTTTACACGTCCCGCTTCCATCATCCCTGATGCCGAAATAATGATGCAAGGACGATTGTAAGAATTAAGTTTTTTAGAATCTTCTACACTTCTTACATAATGAAGTTTATCAAAACCAAACGGATCGGAAGAGCTTTCCATAAATTCCTGCATATCTTGGTTAAAACATTCGCTGTGCAATCGGAAAATATTGGTAGCGGATAGAGCCAATGGGCTATCCACAAAAATATCAATATCGGGAAGATTATTACTGAGTTTCAAGCGATGTAGAGCATATACAATATCTTGTGTTCTGCCAATGGCAAAAGAAGGAATGATTAATTTCCCTTTTCTTTGAGCACAGGCATCTTTTACAATGAGCAAAAGTTGCTGTTCGGCATCGTCAATAGTGGTGTGCAGTCTATCGCCATATGTGGATTCCGTGATGATATAATCGGCTTGTGGAAATGGTTTCGGATCAGGCAGAATCTTTTTGTTATAACGTCCCACATCTCCGGTATAACACAAAGTTTTACTTTCGTTGTTTTCGGTATAAGTAATATAAACAGCTCCACTTCCGAGCATATGTCCAGTATCAATAAATTTGATTTCAAAGCCGGAAGTAATTTCAAAATCAAGATTGTAGGGCACACTTACAAAACGGTTCATACATTCGGCAGCATCTTTCATGGTATAAATGGGTTCTACCGGTGGCAGATTTTGCTGCGCTCTCTTTTTATTAAATTGAATGGTATCGGTTTCCTGTATTCTTCCAGAATCGGGAAGCATGATAGAGCAAAGATCTCGAGTGGCAGGCGTACAGAAAATACGTCCCCTGAATCCTAATTTATAAATATAAGGGATGAGCCCCGAATGGTCAATATGAGCATGAGACAAAAGTAAAAAATCAATTTCATTAGGATTAAATCCCAAATTACGGTTCATCCCATCAGTTTCTAATCCTTTTCCCTGATACATCCCGCAATCTAATAATATTTTCTTCCCTTGCTTGGTCGTAAGCAAAAATTTGCTACCTGTAACTTCGGTGGTGGCACCCAAAAATTGTATTTTCATGTTATTGTTTTTTGATGGGGCAAATATACAATTTTAGTTGAGAGTGATAAAAAAACTGGCTGAAATTCTAAGCTTATATTCCTAATAATAATCCAATAATTCCCACCACCAATCCCACGATCATATTGATGACTTTCATTAACAAAAAATTCTTCCTTGAGTGTGCCAATAGAGGTAAAGCACCATGACCGTCTTGTACGATAGAATTGGCCAATAAGATACTGAAAGGAATTGCTCCGCTAAAAAACATGACAACAAAAATGAGATGAGGCCCAGATTCGGGAATAATACCAATTAAGACGGCTACTAACAGGATAATGATCATACTCCAATGATTGTGCTCTACCCAAGTATTTACATCTACAAAGTAATAGAGCGTTTGTAAAAAAAGAAGCACTCCGAAAGTCCATAGAAAAACAGGTATAAAATGTTTTTTAATAACATGTTGCCACAGGTGCAACTGTAAAAAATGTTCCGATGAAAGCCCTACTACGACAAGCGTAATGAGTGCCAATATCATAAAAAGGCAATTTTCCCATGAAAATACCCCGTGTTGATGGCCTGCTTGCAACTCTTCACCTTCATGAAAAACCGTTGTATGTTCATTGGTACAATGTTCCTGCGAACAAGTTTCGGTTTTCCCATGATATTCTAATTCGGGAAGAGCTCCGTGTTGATGAGAGAACGTTCCGGTAAGAATAGCCGTGATATAGATGAGCAAACCAAAAATGAGAAGCGCTCTTGGAAAAGATATTTTTTTTAAATGCTTGATTGAAAGCGCAGCTCCGTTATGATACTCATTTTCATGATGATGAATTTCAAAAGAGTGTTCTTCCACCGTGATTTTATGATGTTTAAAAAGAAGATGGGTAACCCATCCTGCCACAATTCCAATCACAACAAGGCTTCCCGATAAAATGAGCGTCCATTTGGGACTGTAAGCAAAAATAACGAAAGCTTCATCACCGAAAGTGGATATCATACCAGCTATCAATGCTCCAAATGAAAGAAGACGGTGTGTAAACAAAGATACGATGGCAAATCCTCCCAAACAGCCCGGAATCAATCCTAACAAAGTGGCCACCACAATTTGCAAAAAAGGCTTGTGTTGCAATTGTTCCATCCATTTTCCGGCAGAACGAATGTTGATAAATTCAATAAGCA
>JAVWBZ010000168.1:0-4094 GCA_036649255.1 Bacteroidales bacterium | reverse complement strand
GATGATGCAACTTATTATGAATGTTATGTAAGATCCAACTGCGAAAACGAATCAAGTTTTTGGTCGTTTCGTTGCTCTTTTACGACCACTTGTTTGTCGTTTTATACAGCTCCTTTTGCTTCCAATTTTTCAACGGGAGTTCCTCCTCTGTGTTGGAATCGTTATGGTGTTTCAGCTTCTCGAATATTGGACAGTACAAGAACACTTGATCTGTTTCCAACAACTTCAGGATGGACGATGGAAACGGGCAACGGTATTGTAGAACCTCATGCCAAAGTTAATGTTTTTGGTTCATCTTGTCAATATTGGCTGGTGACTCCTATAATAGATATTACCGAACTTACCACTCCCTATCTCTATTTTGATTTGGCTTTGACTGATTTCGGCAACGATAATCCTATTGAAAATCTTAATGCACAAGCTGACGATAAATTTATGGTGGCTGTTTCTACAGACGGCGGCGCTTCTTGGACAACTGAAAATACTATCTTATGGTCTAATGCCGGTGGTGCAGATCATATCTATAACCGAATCTCCAGAGGAGGTGAAATGATCTCCATTCCATTGACTCACTATTTGGATAATGGTTCTTCGCTTCGCTTTGCCTTCTATGTCGAATCAACAGTTTCAGGTGGCGATAATGATTTGCATATTGGCAATATATTGATCAGTGATGAAATTTCTTGCTTTAAGGCACAACAACCTAAGGTAACTGCCTTAACAGGAAATTCCATTAGAATAGGATGGACCATACAGAGTACAACTGAAACACAATGGGAAGTTGCTTACGGAAGAAAAGGATTTGACCTTAATTCGGATACGGCTGTTATAGAAACTGTAACTACCAATACTTATTTAATTGAAAATTTGGAAACCAATACGAAGTATGATATTTATCTGCGTACAATCTGTGACGGCACTCCTACCAGATGGGCTAAAAAATTAACGGTACTGACCAGCCAGCAAGATTATGAATCGGTACCTTATACTTGTAATTTTGAAGATCCGACCCAAAATGCAGGATGGCAATTTGTAAGAAATACAAGTGCTACAGCCGTTAATAATTGGGCTATCGACACGGCAGTTCATTTTGGAGATGAAGCACAAGGACATGCCCTATATATTTCAAAAGACAATGGCGTTACAAATGAATATAATATGGCAGCTGTAAGTAATGTGTGGGCTTATCGTGATATTTATTTTACCGAAGGGGTCGAATATTTATTAACCTTTAAGTGGAAAGCTAAAGGTGAATCCAGCTATGATTGTCTTAAAGTTTATATAGGAATTCCTGATACTGCAGCCAATTCAAGTACAGTTCCTGTGGGAGCAACATTGTTGTCTACAACACCGTTAAGCTCACAATCATCATGGCAAAATGCCGAATATGTGTTATCTGGCGCCCAATACGCAGGAACCATGCAACGTCTTTATTTTTACTGGAAGAATGATGCCTCATCAGGAAATAATCCTCCGGCTGCCATTGACGATATTACTATTTCCGAGATTGTATGTGGAAGACCTAATTTGGTGAGATCTTTGAACTATACTCCCAATGGTGCCGATATTACTTTTGAACCGGCTTCATCTTCTGATAATCAATGGGAACTTGTGTATGGAAGGGTTGGCTTTGATCCAGATCAAGCCACTCCCATTGAAATTACAGCATCTTTGTACACGCTTACGAATTTACTTCCAGGTACTTTTTATGAAGTATATGTAAGAACTAATTGCGGTGACAGAACTTCAATATGGTCGTCTGTACATTCGTTTAGAACCAGTTGTGGTACGATTGCTACTTTGCCTTTTATTGAAAACATGGATACATACACCACCGGAGCTACTTCATTTCCGGTATGTTGGACAAGAAATTCTACTTCCAGTACAAGTTATCCTCAAATTTCCAGTTCTTATACTCATTCTTCTCCGAGGTCTTTATATTTCAATCTTTCTGATTCTGTTATAACGAATAACTTGATAACCACTCCCGAATTTGATGCTTCCATTCCTATTAATTCTTTGATGGTTAGTTTTTGGATGTATAAAAATAGCAATGCCGGTCACTTTAAGGTTGGGGTGATGTCGAATCCGTTGGATATTACGACTTTTGAAACAATACAAACTTTTAATAATAATATATCTCCTACCGCCTATCAAGAGGTTTCGTTGGCAGGATATACCGGAAATGGACACTATATAGCTTTCTTGTTTGATTCTACGATTGTAAATCATAATTCTAATATGAATCATTCTGTATATTTAGATGATCTTAAAATCAGAACCATTCCAACTTGTTCACGTCCTTCTGATTTGACGGTGGTGGATGTATTGCAAACAGAGGCAATTTTATCTTGGACTTCTCACGGCAGTGAAACGGAGTGGGAATTGATGTATGATACCATTGCGTTTAATCCCGATATGGGGTTGGTCGGTCAGATTGTTTCCGCAACTTCAACCCCGTTTACCTTGACGAATTTAGAATTTAATAAAACATATTATGTATGCGTAAGGGCAAAATGTTCCGATTCGGATCTAAGTGAATGGTGCCTGAATAATGTTAGTTTTACTACCTTGTGTTCCAGTTACCAATTTCCATTTACTGAAAATTTTGCAAATACTACTTTCCCTACAACCTGTTGGCAGAAATGGTCAGGATGGGTCGATTCAACCGTTATTTCAGGAGGAAGTTGGAATAGAGTGGATAACAATAATGGAATTAACGGTACACATGTCAAACTTAATATTTATGGACTTAGTACCAAGTCATGGTTAGTAAGTCCTCCTATTGATTTGTCCACGGCTGTTCATCCTAAACTTTATTTTGATTTGGCCTTGACCGATTATGGTAATGATGATGCAATAGAGCATTCTGGAACACAAACTGATGATAAATTTATGGTATTGGTTTCCAGTGATTTTGGTGCTACATGGAGTCAGCGCACCATATGGAATAATAGTTTAGAAAATCCAGGAGATTATGTTTACGATCTAATTTATCATAAAGCTAAAACAATTGAGATTGATTTACAAAATTTTGCAACAGCTTCCAATCCTATTATGATCGCATTCTACGGAGAATCAACCGTTTCAGGAGGGGATAATGATTTGCATATTGGTAATATAAGAATATCAGAACCGATTTCTTGTATGAAACCTTATGCACTGCAACTTGATTCTACATCAAATAGTGAACTCATGATCTCATGGTCTCAAGGAAGAGATGAAACGGCTTATGACGTTGCTTATGGGCTTCCCGGATTCAATTTGAATGATGAGAATAGCTATACATTACTTACGAATGTGATGGATACTTTTGCCGTGATAAACGGATTAATTGCCAACGCTACTTATGAAATTTATGTACGATCTAATTGTGGGAGTGATGTTAGTGAATGGACACTCCCTGAAAGATATAAAACCGCTCCAATTCTTGCCACTATTCCTTATGTATGTAATTTTGAAGATGAAAATGAAAATAGACAATGGTTATTCGCCAATAATTCTAGTGCAACAGCCAGCAATTGGTATATAGATACTGCCGTTAATAGTATATATGATACCAACGGAACTCATGCCCTTTATATTTCCAATGACGGCGGTTTGCATAATGCTTACACTATTTCTTCTAATTGTGTCGTTTGGGCTTATCGTGATATTAAGTTTAGCGATGCGATGGAGCATATTTTGTCTTTTGACTGGAAATGTGTAGGAGAAAGTAGTTATGATTATTTGAAGGTTTTTGTGGGAAATGTAACTCCCGTTGCGAGCACCAGCAACACCATTACTACTACCGGCCTTACTTTATTAGGCTCCTATTTGAGTGGACAAAATTCATGGCAAAACCAACAGTATGTATTTGACTATACATATAGTCATTCAATCAAAAGAATCTATTTTGTATGGAGAAACGATATCAGCGGTGGGGTACAACCTCCTATTGCCCTTGATAATATTAAAATTATACCCGTGGATTGCAATCGACCTGTTCATGTAACGGCTACATTGATTACCGATCAAGCGGCTACCCTTTCTTGGGATAATGGTCATGAAGATGTTAGCTTTGAAGTAGTTTGTGATACAGTGGGGTTTAATCC
>JAVWBZ010000167.1:2262-4111 GCA_036649255.1 Bacteroidales bacterium | reverse complement strand
GGAACATGGCCTGACGAGCACCATTTCGTTAGGATATAATTGTAAATTTAAAGAAACAGAAAATTTGTATATAGGAATAGGTTGTGAGATTTTCATGCTCTGCCCGTCCTTAAAAATAGGATTCCAATTCAAATAACAGATCAAGCAAATCTTTTTTTTAAACACTCGCTATCATATACAAATAACCTGAAAGTAACACGAATAGTTCTTGTTGAAAACTTCTTCAACAAGAATGTTGATATTACACCACAAACAGCAACCAAAAAGCCATCTAAAAAAAGGTTGATTAAAAATAAATTTCTGAAATAGATATCAACAATATTTTCCAATGATGATGATTCAATCAAAATATTCAAATAGATTTGCAACTTATTGTTTGACAAACAAATACATTTTTTCAAGACAACAAGAAGTTTAGATTATTAGATAAACTGAATATCAAATAGTTAATTGTGTTTATCAGGCAAAATAGTTGCCGATATTTATCTCATCCAAATCAATGGAACTCATCTATCGTTGATTCTCATTGATGATGGTCCTATAAAATTTTCAAATAACCCTGCAACTTATTGTTTGACAGATTACGATGATACTTGACAAGACATAATGTTATATGTATAGAACGATCTTGTATTTAAATAGTTCATACATTTAACAAACCACTATGATAGTCCTGAATCTTTTTTAATCAACCTCCATGAATTTCCTGGTTGATTATTTTTCGCAGGCTATGATAATATTTTATTTTTTTCAAAATCGCCCTCTGGTTCGTAATTATCTGACAATTCTTGTTCCGCAAGCAGGGTTTCCCAATTGGCCGGCTTCCGTGATAATGCATTCATGACCTCCATTTTCAACGAAATAGATCGCAGCCCTTACCTTCGGTGCCATAGAACCTTCAGTAAAGTGTCCTTCGGTCAAATATTGTCGAGCTTGGGCAAGGGTAATGACGTCCAATGCCTGTTCGTTTTCTTTCTTAAAATTGATATATACTTTGGGAACATCGGTCAAAATATAAAACTCATCAGCTCCTATGTTAACGGCCGTCAGAGCGGAAGCCAAATCTTTATCAATCACCGCTTCCACACCTATGGCAATTCCGTCTTTCTCAATAATCGGAATACCACCACCACCCACTGTAATCACAATATATCCCTCTGCCGAAAGTTGTTTGATCACCTCTATATTTTCCACTCGCAACGGTTTGGGCGAAGCAACCACTTTGCGCCATCCATTTCCTTTAGGATCTTCTTTAAAGATAGCACCAGTTTTGGCTGCATATTCATCAGCTTCTTCTTTGTCATAATAAGGCCCTACCGGTTTTGTGGGATTTTTAAACATGGGATCTTCTTTGTCAACCACTACTTGGGTTACGATCGTAACCACTTTTCTTTTCAAATTTTCCCGTGCAAACACATTTCTGAAACCTTGTTCAATCAAATAACCAATTGAACCCTGGGTTTCGGATACACAAAAGTCCATAGGCATAGGTTCCAAATTAAAGACCTGTTTTCCGGCTTCATGTTGAAGCATAACGTTACCTACTTGCGGGCCATTTCCATGTCCAATTACGATGTTGTAATCTTGCTTAATTAGATTAATCAAAGATTGGCAAGTCTCCGTAACATTCTGAATTTGTTCTTGATAAGTGCCTTTTTGACCACTTCTAAGAAGAGCATTTCCTCCGAATGCTAATACTGCTAATTTCGCCATAAAAATTTTTTTTTGATATGATTTAAAAATCAATACGGACAGCTTGCGAGCTGCCCGTATCATAAAATATTAATTGAGAATTCCTACCAAATTTGAGCTCTTTTGTTAGGAGCCAAATACATGCCATCGCCTTCTT
>JAVWBZ010000167.1:0-2252 GCA_036649255.1 Bacteroidales bacterium | reverse complement strand
AAGCATTGACGTGAGGAAGAGTCGCATTTACACGCCATTTACCCAATGAATGCGGATCTTCTTTCGTACGGCGACTTATTTCCGCATCACGAATATTGTTGGCCCACACACCAGCATACGCTATAAAGAAACGTTGATCAGCTGTAAAATCATCCATTATAGGCTGTATTACACCTTCTTGTTTAGCCTTCTGTAAAGCCATATAAGATACATTCACTCCACCATTATCGGCAATATTTTCACCCAAGGTAAAAGTTCCGTTGGCAAAAGTTCCAGGCAATACTTCAATTGCATTGAAATAATCAACCAAAACTTTGGCCCGAAGATCAAAATTCTTAGAATCAGATTCCTGCCACCAATTGTTCAAATTACCCACTTTGTCGTAATTTCTTCCCTGATCGTCAAAACCATGCGTCATTTCATGACCGATTACCACTCCGATGGCTCCGTAATTAAAAGCGTCATCTGCATTCATATCGAAGAAAGGAGGTTGCAAAATACCGGCAGGGAAACAAATTTCATTGGTAGAAGGATTATAATAAGCATTCACCGTTTGAGGCGTCATTTGCCACTGGGTAGGATCTACCGGTTTGCCTATTTTCGACAATTGATAATGGTTGTCAAAGCGTCTTGAACGAATAATATTTTCATAATAGCTGTCATTTTGAATTTTTAATTCGCCATAATCTCTCCATTTATCAGGATAACCCACCTTTACAATAAAAGCATCTAATTTTTCCAACGCCTTGGTTTTGGTAGAATCGCTCATCCAAGTATTTTGTTTAATACGTTCGCCCAATGCCCATTGAAGGTTTTTTACCAAATGCAACATCCGTTCTTTCGCTTCGGCCGGAAAATATTTTTCAACATACATCTGTCCCACTGCCTCGCCCAATGCTCCATCAACAGTGTTAATAACCCGTTTCCAGCGAGGTTTATTTTCTTCTTTTCCAGACAGCACCTTGCCGTAAAAATTGAAATCGGCATCTACAAACTCATTACTTAAATAGGGAGCAGCTCCGTTAATCACATTCCATGCCAAATAAGCCTTGATCACATTAAGATCGGTAGTGGCCAAAATTTTATTTAAACCTTTTATATAATCAATTTGCCCCACATTAACACTTTTCAGCTGGTTCAATCCCATTCCTTCCATATATTTCTTAACATCAACAGCGGGAATTAACTTTTGAAATTCATCAATCGTCTTGATATTATACGTTTTATAAGGATCTCTCATGTCATTTTTATCCATAAAAACCTTTGCCATATCGGTTTCAAGTTTCAGCACCTGTTTGGCCAATTGAGCTTCCTTCCCTTCCATGCCTACCATTTTGCTATAACCTGAAATGGCAAACATATTGGTCAAAAGAGCCAAATATTCGTTTCTTATTTTTTGTGAAGAAGCTTCCAGATAATAATCACGATCACCTATGCCAAGGCCGCTTTGCCACATCCAAGCAATGGTCATGCTACTGTTTCCTGGATCAGCTTCTCCAAAAATTCCAAAAAACGGACTCAAGCCTGCCAATTGCATATCCACAAATTTAGGTGTTAACTCACTTTTAGATTTCAGGTCGGCAATTGCCTTCAACTCTTTTTGAATAGGTGCTGCACCCTGTTCTTCAATAGCCAGCGAATCCATCCCCAGATTATAAAAATCACCGATCTTTTGAGGAATAGAACCCTTCTCATGTTTGCCAGAAGCAATATTCGTAATTAGATCCTTTAATTGATATTGGTTATTTTCTGCCAATTCGTCAAAACTCCCAAAACGTGAATACTCAGCCCCCAGCGGATGATTTTTTATCCAACCGCCACACGCAAATTGATAAAAATCCTGTGCCGGACTTACCGTGGTATCCAAATTTTCAAAATTGATACCTGAGGTCAGCGTTTTTTCCTCAACTTTAGTTTTCTCTTTGCATGATGCAAAAAGGAGTACCGAACATGCCATAGTTAAAATAATTTCCTTTTTCATTTTATAATATTTTAATTTAAAATCGTTTACTATACAAAAAAATGATTTTTTTTGAAACGACAAATGTACATTATTTTTTCAAATAACCATACTTTACTATAAAACAACGCAAAAAATCAATAAAATATTTTCTAAAAGTTATTGTAGTGGCAAAACTGTAAACCTAAAAAGCGGAAATTAGAAATCGAACGTAATTCACACTAATACAATTATTTGTGTCATGTAGTGGCTTTAGCTGTCTAACCCCTGAAATGCAATAAAAAGCAGATTT
>JAVWBZ010000166.1:0-4123 GCA_036649255.1 Bacteroidales bacterium | reverse complement strand
TGTTTACGGTTTCAACATATTGCTTTGTACTGTATTGAATCCAAACTCCGTTTTCCTTACCGCAAACCGCATCTTCACGAGGAAAGTGAGTCGCATAATGGGGAAGAATATCAAATAATCTGGTTACTTCCATCTTGATTGTTTTGGAGGTGCAAAGTTACAATTTTTTTAATTAGAGTTATACGTTATGAAGAACAAGCCACCGCTTATCATATAAATGACTTCGTCTTAGAATCGGATAATCAAATAAAGCAAAGAACATTCTGTTTAAAAGAGATCTTGAATCTTCAATTTTTCACAATTTATCCTGATCAAGGAGCCAACGCATGACCATCATCACTTTTTCTTCTTGAAACTGCTTTGATAAATCAAAGGCAAGGTCCTTCATCTCCTTTTTTTCTTTCATTCCATTTTTTATAGCTAATTCTATCGTCTCAAATTCTTTATTGAACAAATTTAATTTGTGCATTTTTAAACATACATCACATTGCTCACACGCCGCACTTTTAGTTTCGCCAAAATAAGTCAGCAACATCTGGCTTCGGCAAACCTCGTGACCATTTACAAAACGAAGAACCGCCTTTAATCTTTCTTTTGCTACCTTTTTACGTGTCAGGTAAACAGCTTCTTCAAAATAGAGATATTCTTCTTTAATCCTATTCTGGAGAAAAATAATATGCGGCAAACGGATACATGGATGATACTCTACTATTTGCATCTTTTGCAATTGTTCCAATTGTTGTTTTACTTCCTGTTCTCCAATTCCGGAACGTTTGGCTATCTCCTTTTCATTGATCTTTACATAACCGGTAAAAAGTCCACTATAAGAACGGAGTAACATTTTTGTAAACTCTTCATATTTTGAATGTGATGTTTGAAAATTTTCAAATTCATTGCCGGCTATCCTAAAATGCAACATAGAAGGTTTATTAAACTCTTCCGATAAAAAGACGATTCCGGTTTTTTCCAGAAACCCCATCACATTATACAGTTCTATTGCTTTTATATTAAATTCTTTTGAAAGTTCTTCCAGATCGAAAGGGAAAGAAAGGCCTTCTCCCGCCCCCATTGCAATAGCATAATGGGTACAAAGATCATGGTATATTCTCCTGATAGTTTGGATCGGAGGAAAAGAAAGTTCAAAATTTTGTTTTAATTCCAGCACATCATTGTCGTCAAAAAGCATGACGGCAACGGCTGCTTGTTCATCACGTCCACCCCGCCCCGCTTCCTGAAAGTAGGCTTCCAACGTATCTGGAATATCCAAGTGGATGACAAATCGAACATCCGGTTTATCTATTCCCATACCAAACGCATTGTTAGATACAATTACTCTGATCTTCCCTTGCATCCATTCATGCTGTTTTCGATCGCGAACAGAGCTCTCTAAACCGGCATGGTAATAGTCGGACGAAATATTATTTTGTTTCAAAAAATCGGCAATTTCTTTGGTTTTACGACGATTACGCACATACACAATTCCCGTACCGGGATATTGTTGCATAATCCGCAACATTCTACCATATTTATCTTCTTCTTTGACCACATAGTAGGTAAGATTATCTCGTTTAAAACTTTTTTGAAATAAGTTTTCTTGTCTAAATAGAAGTTTCTGTTGAATATCTTTCACAACTTCAGGAGTTGCTGTAGCCGTAAGAGCCAACACAGGAACTTTCGGAAAGAATTTTCTAATTTCCGCTATTTCAAGATAAGGAGGGCGAAAATCATAACCCCACTGTGAAATACAATGCGCTTCATCCACCGCTATCATCGAAACAGGCATCTTTGGCAGATTCACTCGAAACAGGTCTGTTTTGAGTCTTTCCGGAGAGAGATACAAAAAACGATATTCTGGATCAAAAAGACAATTATTGATAATCAATTCTATTTCTCTTTTCGACATTCCCGAATACAAGGCTACCGCCTTAATTTTTCTTTTTTTCAGATTTTCCACTTGATCTTTCATCAATGCAATAAGTGGGGAAACCACTACACAGAGTCCTCCCAATGCCAATGCAGGTACCTGAAAACAAATTGATTTTCCCCCACCGGTGGGAAGTAAAGTCAACGTGTCTTTCCCATCCAATACCGACAAAATGATCTCTTTCTGTAACGGACGAAATCGATCATAGCCCCAATATTGTTTCAGAATGTGCACAATTTTATCTTTCAACGTATGATTTATTTTAATAAACTGCTAAAAAGAATTAAGAAATTTGAATTTTTATTATTTCTCTAAAATTCTCAAAACAGTTTTTACAATTCCTTCCGCATCGAAACCAACCTCTTTATAAAGATTTGGAATATCGCCATGTGTTATAAATTGATCATGAGTGGCAATATGATATAATTTATTTGTAAGCTGTTTTTCAGAAAAAAACTCAGCCACTGCAGAAAAAAGGCCTCCTTGATCAGTTCCATTTTCAACTGTTATAATAATAGGATACGTTGAGGCAATCTCTTGCAACAAATCACGGTCTATCGGTTTTAAAAAGCAAATATCTACCTGTGCTGGATGCACATTATATTCCTTCAGAAGATCGATGGCTTCGGTTACCCTATTTCCTATTGCTCCTATTGAGATGATCGCCATTTGTTGGCCTTCACGAAGCACACGTCCTTTCCCTATTTGCAGCTGAACAGGTTCATTTTTCCAATTCATCAACACTCCGGTGCCACGCGGATAACGAATGGCAAAAGGCAATCCTCCAGCCTTAGAATTAAGATAGGCTGTGTACATTAAATTTCTCAGTTCATGTTCATTGATGGGAGCAGAAATGATCATATGGGGAATCGTGCGCAAAAAGGCCAGATCAAACAAACCCTGATGGGTAGAACCGTCTTCTCCGACAATGCCTCCCCGATCGATACAGAAAATAACCGAAAGTTTTTGTAAAGCCACATCATGCACAATTTGATCGTAAGCTCTTTGTAGAAACGATGAATAGATATTGCAAAACGGAATGTATCCATCCACAGCCAATCCGGCAGAAAAGGTCACGGCATGTTGTTCTGCGATTCCCACATCAAAAACTCTTTCCGGATAGACTTCATCCATGATAGTTAAAGAGCAACCAGTAAGCATAGCAGGCGTAATACCTACTATTTTTGGGTCTTGGCGAGCCAATTCCAAGATGGTTTCTCCAAAAACATCCTGAAACCTGGGAGGTTGGTTGGTTAAAGTAGGACGAATCAATTCGCCGGTATCGGGGTCGAACTTACCGGGTGCATGGTAAGTAGTTTGATCTTGTTCCGCCAATCTCAAACCTTTGCCTTTAACGGTAATAATATGCAATAATTTAGGCCCTTGTATTTTTTTTAAATCATATAATATTTTCACCAAACGCACTACATCATGTCCATCGGCAGGTCCAAAATACCGAAATCCCATACTTTGAAAAAGGTTGCTGCCTCGTAATAAAAGGCCTTTGATAACATTACCCACCTTGCCTACAAAATGAGTAATCCGATTTGATTCATTTTTCTTTAAGGTAAAGAAATTCCAAAGTCTATTTTTTAAATTATTATAAGTAGCTGAAGAGGTAATATGGAGTAAATATTTACTCATCGCACCCACATTTTGATCAATCGCTATTTTATTATCATTCAAAACTATCAGCATATTGGCATTGGTGGCTCCCGCCTGATTCATAGCCTCAAAAGCCATTCCTCCGCCAATAGCCCCATCGCCTATTACGGCAATATGATGGCGGTTGTCATTTCCCGATAGTTTGGATGAAATAGCCATTCCCAAAATTGCCGAAATAGAAGTAGAAGAGTGACCGGTTCCAAAAGAATCGTATTCACTTTCGCTCATCTTGGGAAAGCCACTGATTCCACCATATTTTCTATTACTGTGAAACAGGTTCTTTCTTCCAGTAATAATTTTGTGACAGTAGGCCTGATGCCCCACATCCCAAACCAATTTATCATAAGGAGTATTAAACACATAATGAAGTGCCACTGTAAGTTCAATGGTACCGAGACTTGCTCCGAGGTGTCCCGGGTTTTCTGCTGTTTTATTAATAATAAACTCCCTGATCTCTTCACATAAAGCAGGTAATTCCGAGACTTTAAGTTTCCTAACATCAACAGGGTATTGTATATGTTCAAGGTAAGACAT
>JAVWBZ010000165.1:0-4137 GCA_036649255.1 Bacteroidales bacterium | reverse complement strand
CCTATCATATGGGTAGCCCAATCTTCGGCAACCCCTTGGGCAATCCATTCGTTGAGTCCCCAACTCGAGGCCCACATCAAATTAGCCCGAGTATCGTAATCTCTGGGGTTTTTAAACACATTTTTCGATTCTTTAATCAACACTTTCAGAATACTTTCGGCAAAATAGTCCTGTAACTCGGCATGTTGTTCAAAAGTAAGATATTGTTCCATCACATGTACAAAAGTATCTACTATACCGTTCGCCGTTTGAACGGGCGGCAAGCTATAAGTTGTTTCTGGATCTAAAACCGAAAACTTAGGATACACATACACCGAACTCAAGGCCAATTTTTCTTCGGTAGCGACTTTGGTAATCACAAAATTTTTGTTCATTTCTGATCCGGTAGCTGGTAAAGTAAGCACGGTACCAAAAGGCACGGCAGCTTCTACTTTCGCTTTGCCCGTCATCAAATCCCAAGGATCTCCCGAATAAAACACAGAAGCCGCAATAAATTTGGTAGCATCAATCACGGAACCACCTCCCACTGCCAACAAAAAATCGACCTTTTCCGCACGAATTTGGGCCACTGCTTTTAAACATGTTTCATAATGAGGGTTAGGTTCTATCCCCCAAAACTCTACTACTTTAAATTTTCTAAGCGCATCTATAACTTGTTCATATACCCCATTTTTCTTAATACTACCCGTACCTGTAAGCATCATCACTTTACTGCCGGCAGGAATTTCATTTGCCAATTCGGCTATCATTCCTTTTCCAAAAATTATTTTAACCGGATTAAAAAATTTAAAATTATTCATAGTTTTTATTTTTATGGGGAACAAAGATACAGAATAATTTTAATAGGATTTATACGTAATTCATAATTAATTCGTATTTTTGCCCGATTTAAATTTTTTAAATATAATGAGCAAATATCCCGATTCTATTGATAAAATAACAAAAGCCCGTCTTAAATTTTCAGCCGTAGGTTCTATTATCAGTATTGCGCTCACGATGTTTTTTATTGGAACATTAGTATTTTTTGCTTTCTTTTCATCTCAATACATTCACAATCTTTCTAAAAAGATTGAAATGGAGATCTTGTTTTATTCTGATATAAGAGAAGCAGACATTATAGCCATTGAACAAAAAATGAAATTAGAACCTTTCATCGCCTCTTCCCGGGTATCTTCCCGTACCGACAATACACGCGATGCCATCAAGACCATCGGGAACAACTATACCGAAATCATTTCAAATCCTATCAATGCGTCCATTATTATCAGTGTGAATCCCACTTACGCCAATACCGATTCTTTGGCTCTCCTTTCCAAAAGGATTAAAAAGAATCAAAATGTGCAGGATGTGCAGTACCCTGATTTCATCGTTAAATCCATTCACAATAATTTCATGACAATTCAGCTGGTTATCATCGGAATCAGTGCAATTTTCATGATTATTTCCATGTTATTGATTGGAAATTCCATTCGTTTAAATATCTATGCCAAACGTTTTAATATAAAAAGTATGCTGTTGGTGGGGGCTACCCGTGGTTTTGTGAGAAGGCCTTTTATTTTCAAAGGTTTTGTGCAAGGCGTATGGGGGGGTATCGTCGCCCTAATTTTATTGGCTTTTTTACTCTATCAAGGCAATATGTTATTCCCCGAATTCGTTGATTTTTCAAATATGCTTAGTCTTTCACTCATTTTAGTGGGTATTTTTGTCTTCAGCACACTCTTTACCATTATTGCATCTTCTATGTCTGTAAACAAATATATTAAAATCAGTGCAGATAGACTTTATTTATAAAGAAAAGAATCAATTGATTTTCATTTTGGGAATTTATACAATGTATCAAAAAAGTTGAAAAAATAATCATTATGGCACAAGTAATTTCTGTTGAAAAAAATCAACCTTTAAAACCTAACGTAATCAATCATAATAAAAAGAAAGTTGATAATAAACCACCTCTTTTTAGAAAATTCAATTACATTTTAATGGGGATTGGGGTTATTTTAATTATTATCGGTTATTTATGTTTAGTGGGAGGTGGTTCCAAAGATCCTGCTCAATTTAATGCGGAAATATTTAATACTCGCCGGTTGGTTGTATCACCCATTTTGATTCTTTTAGGTTTGGTTACAGAAATTTTTGCCATCATGTATCATCCCAGAAACAAGGCAAACAAAGAATCTAAAATAGAATAATTACTCACTTAAAAAATATTTGATGGAGTGGTTTGAAGCGCTTATTTTGGGAGTTATACAAGGTTTGACAGAATTCCTTCCCGTTAGCAGTAGCGGGCATTTAATTATAGGAAAAGAAATTCTCGGATTGCAATCTACCGATAATATTGTTTTTGAGACGGTTGTACATGCAGCTACCGTGTTAAGTACCATTACCATTTTATGGAAAGAGATCGCCAGAATGGTCAGTCAATTTTTCAAATTTCAATGGAACAGCGAAACTCAATATATTTGTAAAATTTTAGTTTCCATGATTCCTGTGTTAATAGTAGGCCTGTTTTTCAAAGACACGGTAGAACAACTTTTTGGTGAAGGATTGGTATTGGTAGGGGCCATGTTATTAGTAACCGCTACCCTCCTGACCTTAACAAAATTTGTCAAATTCAAACAGCGTACCGATATCAGTTTTGGGAAAGCATTCATCATAGGGGTCGTTCAGGCCATTGCGGTACTACCCGGATTGTCGCGCTCAGGCAGTACCATTGCCACCGGTTTACTATTGGGTGTTAAAAAAGAAGAGGTCGCACAATTTTCATTTTTGATGGTTTTAATTCCTATTTTGGGAGAAGCCTTTTTAGGAATCATCAGTGGGGACTTTTCCGCAGCAGAATCCGGAATTCCCACCTCATCACTTGTCTGTGGTTTTTTGGCAGCCTATCTATCGGGATTAGCCGCCTGTAAATTCATGATTGAAATGGTTAAACGCGCAAATCTTATTTGGTTTGCCATCTATTGCGCTATTGTAGGTGTAATAGCCTTATGTTACGGTTTATGCTAAAGAAATTTATTCACGAAACTCGTTTTGATTTTCCCGACCTCCCCCTCAACTTGGAAGGAGATGTGATTTTAATTGACAAACCTTATCGTTGTACCTCTTTTGATATTGTAGGAAAAGTGAAACACTTTATCCGAAAAAAATACAATACCAAAATCAAGGTAGGACATGCCGGCACTTTAGATCCATTGGCCACGGGAATGCTCATTGTGTGCATTGGAAGGTTCACCAAAAAAATAGATCATTATCAGGCACAAGAAAAAGAATACACCGGAACCTTTCATTTAGGGGCTAGCACCCCAAGTTACGATTTGGAAAAACCTGTCGATCAAACCTATCCATTTGAGCATATCACGGAAGAAATGGTACAAAAAACGACATTAGCCTTCTTAGGAGAAATTGAACAAATACCTCCACAATTTTCTGCCGTAAAAATTGAAGGCCGTCGTGCCTACGAATTTGCCCGTGAAGGAGAAGATATTGAAATCAAAGCCAAAACAATTACCATTTCCGAATTTGAAATTACTCGCTTTGCATTGCCAGAAATAGATTTTAGAATCGTTTGTTCTAAAGGAACTTATATTAGGTCTATTGCCCGTGATTTTGGAATTGCTCTTCAAAGTGGAGCTTATCTCACTGTCTTACGCCGAACCAGAATCGGAAACTTCAAGGTAGAAGAGGGAGTTAAAATGTTAATAGAAGAGGACGAAAACATTACCACAAAGCCGTAATTACCTCTGTTTCGAAATCTATTTCAAAGAATTTATGTACTTTTCCATTGGTAACTCCAATAATGGGAGCTCGTAATGTTTTATTATAACGCCCCACTTGTTCCAGCACCTCCTGTGTAATTTCAATCTGCGGAGCTTTGCATTCAATCACCATCCACGGATTTCCTTGATCATCAAATATCACAATATCATATCTTTTAGCCAAACCATTCACCTGAATTTCCTTTTCAACGGATATATGCGATTCGGGAATCTTTTTTTCACCAATCATATACAATATGAAAATTTGCCGAACTCGCTCCTCCTCAGTAAAAAGAAGCCATTTTTTCCTGATAGGATCGTAAATCTCAAGTCTTCCTTTGACGGTTCTTTGTTTGAGCATATATAGAATGTTATTTTTAAA
>JAVWBZ010000164.1:0-4201 GCA_036649255.1 Bacteroidales bacterium | reverse complement strand
TTTTGCTCAAACATAGAGATTACATAATTGATTAACAACTATTTACCGATGCAAAACCTCCCGAAAACAGTATTCAAAATTTCGTCTGTGGATACTTCCCCAGTGGCCAAGCCAAGATAGTGTAAGGCGTTTCGAACGTCAATGGCTATTAAATCGATAGGAATCCGATTGGCAAAACCTTCTTCAATACTCTCAATGGATTCGTTTATTTTATTCATGATGTCATAATGACGAACGTTGGTGAGCAAGGTGTTTTCGGAAAGGTGATGGTTATTAACATAGTTTACCAAAGCTTCCTTTAAGGCATCAATATTGACACTTCTTTTTGCCGATAAATATATGATATTCAAATCATTCCATTTATTAAATTGAGGAGGAATTTCATTCAACTGATCTATTTTGTTGGCAATGATGATGAATTTTTTATCTGTTAAATCAATTTCATTCTCAATGAAAAGCATTTCGTCGTCAATTTCTTCAATAGACGTTTTCGTAATATCAATCATATATAAAATGATATCTGCTTTTTCTATGGCTTTATAAGTGCGTTCTATGCCAAAATTTTCTATTTCGTCTTTGGTGATTCGGATGCCTGCGGTATCTATAAATCGAAAAGTAATACCTTCTATGTTAAAGGTATCTTCAATGGTGTCTCGTGTTGTGCCTGGAATATGAGACACAATGGCTCTGTCGTCCTGTATTAACGCATTCAATAGGGTGGATTTTCCCACATTGGGTTTTCCTATGATGGCTACAGGAATTCCGCTTTTAAGTACATTTCCCGATTTAAAAGAGGTCATGAGTGAAGTTACTTCCTCTTTGATTTGAGATAAAAGAATTTGTAGCTGTTCTCGGTTGGCAAATTGTACATCTTCTTCACTGAAATCAAGTTCCAATTCGAGCAACGAAGCAAATTCAACAAATTGTGTCCTGAGGTTTTTCATCTTTTTTGAAAATCCTCCTTTTAATTGATTGATGGCTAATTTATGAGAGGTTTCCGATTGAGAATCTATCAAATCGGCGATGGCTTCGGCTTGGGGAAGGTCCATTTTTCCGTTTAAGAACGCTCTCAGGGTAAACTCACCCGCATTGGCTGTTCTACATCCCTGCTCAATGAGCATTTCCATTATTTTTTTCTGAATAAAGAGCGATCCGTGGCAGGAAATTTCAACCATATCTTCTCCTGTGTAGGAATGTGGTGCTTTAAATTTGACCACAATCACCTGATCAATCAAATGGTCGCGTTCATAAATTTCGGCAAACTTTGCCCAATTAGGAAGAATATTCTTAAAATTAAACTCCGGCATAAATAACTTTTCAACTGTCGTAAAAGCCTTATTTCCTGAAATTCTGATGACGGCAATGGCTCCTATGCCTTGTGGGGTTGATATGGAACAAATGGTATCAGCCTTATTCATAATGTTGTTTTTTTATTATTAGGTGCAAAATTACACGATTTTCCATAATAATGGGCTCTCTGTTTTTTCATTTTCTAAAAAAATGTATCTTTGCTCTCCAATTTTTCAAAATGAAAAAAATTATCTTCTTTATAGTTACTACTTTTTTTTTGTCGAGTTGTGCCAAAATTGTCATGCCTATTGGGGGGCCAAAGGATACAAATCCACCTGTAGTGATCAAAGAATTTCCGGAAAATAAGTCTACCCATTTTAATAGTAAACAGATTAAATTAACTTTTAATGAATTTGTGGTGCTTAACAATCCCAACCAAAATATTCTCTTTTCTCCTCCGCTTTCTAAAGATCCCGAGTTTGGGGTGATTAATAAATCGGTGATCGTTAAGTTGCCCGATACGCTACAACCCAACACTACTTATAATGTTGTTTTTTCTAATTGTATCAAGGATTTTACCGAAGGGAATCCGATTCCTTACTATAACTATGTATTTTCCACTGGAGCTTATGTCGATTCTTTCACTGTCAGAGGCAAATTAATCAATGCGGAAACCCTGAAACCTGAGCCGAACTGTTTTGTGTTTCTTTATCAGGATAATATTGATTCACTCCCGAAAACATCTTTACCAACCTATATTACCAAATCACTGAACGACGGCCTTTTCCGTTTTGACAATATTGCAGAGGGGGATTATAAAATATTTGCGCTGAATGATATCAATCATAATTTAAAATTTGATCTTCCTAATGAAGACATCGGTTATTTGACCGAGACGGTCAAGGCTTTTCCAATGCCGATCATAGATACAACCAAGAAAACAGATACAGTGAAACTTGTTGATAAGGGGGGGGATTCGTTGCAAGTTCCTTTGGTTGAATTACAAATCTTTACCGAAGTGGATACCGTGCAAAAACTTCAAAAGTATTCGAATCCTCAAAGCGGGGTTTATATCTTTCCGTACAAAACATCTTTTCATACTTTTGAGGCTGTGGTACTCAAGGGAGATTCGTCTTTTTCTTATTTTGAAATCATTTCCGATACCAAAGATACTGTTACGTGGTACATGAAGCAACCCGTTCAGGATTCCGTTACGGTACAACTCACGGTTGACGACCGTTTGATTGATACCGTCATGTTACTTCCCTATAAAAGTGTTAAAACAGGTAGAGTATCGAAAAAAGAAACTCCAACCTTAAGCGTTTCTTCGATCAATGCTGAGAATGTTTTTCTTCCGCTTACGCTGCTCTTTCCTTATCCTATAAAACCGAATCCCGAGTTTGAGGTTTATGCTGTTGCTACAAAAAAGAGTCGAAATGACACAATAGTTGGCAAGTTTTCCGTTCCCGACCAATTTACGGTTGCCTTGGATTTGCCTTTTGTTCTTGAAGAGAAAGTTCCTTACACCATCCTGATCAGCGATTCTGTTTTTGAAGGATATAACGGTTTGTTTAATGATTCCATTCGAATAGGTTTCACCACAAAATCGGAAAAAGATTATGGAAATTTAATTATGAAATATGTGGTTGAAGATGATCATGCTCAATATGTCGTCTCCCTGATCGTAAAAGAGAATCAAATTATCAAGCATGACATCATTTCACGCAATACCATTGTGATATATCCTCATTTGACTCCGGGAGCTTATAAAATAAAAGTGATCAAAGACAGCAATAAAAACGGAAAATGGGATACTGGCCATTATAGTAAAAAAGAGCAACCTGAAAAGATATTTTATTTTGAAAAACCCATTACGATCAGAGGCTATTGGGATGTGGAGGAAACTTTTAAATTGAAATAAAAGTGGTTGTAATCAAAAAGCATCTGTCAAATAAAATCTTACTCTTATTCAAATAATTCAACCAATAGCTGATAAATGTGCCCTTTTTTTTCTTAAAATATTCAAGCAGGAAAAATTAAAATTGATAATACAAGCTAAAAGCAATAACGTCGTTGAATTGTTTCTTTACCGCTCTATTGTAAACAAAGTCGGGCACACGTACCGGAATAAAGGAACTGGACCATCTTAAATTAATTCCGTAATGTTCTTTAATCAAGTAATTAATTCCTATCACTACCGATAATTCATACCACCTGAAAGGTTGTCGGCTCATCATGATTCCGTTGGCATCCTTTTCCGCCTGATAAATTAATACATTAAAAGTGGGACCGAACTCCAATCCAAAACCTTTAAAGAAATCCCATTTAATCAAAACAGGAACTTCCATATACCAAAGATTAAGAGCATATATGTTGGGGGCAACGTAATCTTTAGTTTCATAGGTGTGACTTCCTTTCATAATAAAGTTAATTTCAGGTTGAATTTTCCATTTCATATTTTCGGTGATTGGAAAATTAACGTAACCTCCTGCATAAGCCCCAAATTTGTGAAACCCCGCCAAGTCATCGCCCGAAATTTGTGAAGAGGTGAATCCGGCCCGAACACCGCCTTTAAAATTACTGCCGGAAGAGGATCGTTGGGAAAAGAGTGTTCCAATAATGAAACAAAGAGAAAAAGTAAATAATAATCTTTTGATCATAATATATATTTTTGGCAAAAATAAAAAAAAGGTTGACTGTTTTTACAATCAACCTTTTTTACTTTACCACTTGTTCACTATTTCTTAGTAAAGTTACTCTTGTCAACTCCGCAAAGTGGGCAGCACCAATTTTCCGGAAGGTCCTCAAAAGCTGTTCCGGGGGCAATTCCAGAGTCGGGATCACCTTTAACAGGATCATATTCATAACCGCATACTTCGCATACCCAAATGTCAGTAGATTTCATGTTTTC